>JAKAGH010000419.1 GCA_021817645.1 Deltaproteobacteria bacterium | reverse complement strand
GCCCTTTCTGCAACTTAGGGTCTTAATCTGGACCGGATATTAACTTGTTCTGCCAGCAAATCGAGACGGTCTGACCAGGCAAGCATATAGGGAAATAACTTACGGTCTATGCCGGTAATGAGCTCCACCGTCGTAGCGGAAACTAAGGGGCTTTGGATCATTCGCAACGCCCACTGCATCAAAAGGACCAGGTAGGATTTTTTCATCTCCAGGACTATTCTCCGATGGTACTCCGGGTCAGGATCCAAACCCTTGCGTTCGCGGAGCCTCACATGAATCTTCCAGTTGATAAAGCACCAGCCAGCGGTCAGGGTCACCAGGCCCAGGCGTATTTGTCTCCAAACATCCAAGAACTCGGAGTCGGTCTCCATCAACTCCTCGACCGCCTCCATCGGCATATTCTTGATCTTGGCCACTTCCCGGAACGTTGCTACCAGTTCTTCCCGGGGCACCTGATATTTAATTTCTTCCTCCTCTAACTTCTGACATTGCTCTGCCGTTTCCTGTTTCCAAGACTTTACTTTGGCATAGATCACTGTAACTTTCTTTTTCCCCGCCTTAATGTCTTCCACATCCTTGGCGATCTCCGGTTTGGTTTCTGCTGCCTTGGAGATTTCCTTTGCCTTGCGTAGAGTGTTGTGACCAACACCGAGCTTCTTTGCAACTTGCCTGATAGATTCTTTATGATGCTTAGAATTGGTTTCCCCCCTCAAGGGGGGGGAACCATCCCCAGCCAGATTCAGGGTTTCCGGATTTTCACTTGATCTTTCTATTGTTTCCTCGTTTTCAACGGTAGACGACTGTGATAACAGGAGCCGATGTAATCGGCCTTTCTCCTGACCAGCTAACTGCCTTTTCTTCGCTTTTATCTCCTCGATCTCCAGCAGCTTGAGCCCCAGAAAAGCAAGCTGGCCCCCATTCAATTGCCTGCGCGCCGCTGCAGCCAGGATGATGAATTCCTGCTCAGCTTCCGGGCTGCCATAATCCCGGAATACCACGGGGGCCCATTCCTTTTTCAGTTCCTCCCCGATTTCTTGCCGGGTGTAGCCGTCCAAGAGCAGCAAGTCCATGTTCACTACGAAAGAATGAGCCGGGTCAAAGCCGCGTTCGGCAATGGATTCCTTTAACAACTGGCGGTCGCCTTCGGAAGGCCGCGGCACCAAATCCTTGTAAAGTCGGCTTAACTTAATCTCTTCTAACCGGACCCAGCGAATATCTTGCTTCTCTTGCTCTACCACCGCTTTCTCCTTCTTATTGCGAACTAACTACCGTCTTCTACTGGCCTGAGGCGGTCTGCGGACCCTCCAACTGGGGCATAGGCTCCAGTACATGTCCCGTCACCTTTTCATGATTCTCATATTCCAGGATCGGCAGCGTGCCTTTCCACGTCGTACCGTCCGAGAGTCGGCCAAAGTAATGCAGGTTAGGGAGAATTCCCAGAAGGGCGGCAGGAAACAGTTCGATGTCTTTCTCCTTCAGGGATTCCTGGTACGTCGTGGAATATGACAGAGGAGAGCTGGTGTCGGAGCCGCTCCGGTACGCCAGGTCCATGGTTTTCACCGCGGTCTTCGGTAGGGCCTGGGCGATGTATTTCTGTGTTTCACCGTCCTGTATCCGGAGGATTATCCAGTTGTTGATGTTCCCGATGATTTGTCGCGCTCCGGAGGCCGTACCTGTCCGAACTTCAAGGTCCGCCAGGGTCTGGGTGGCGACCACCACTCGGAAGCCAGCACCCCGGCTTTTGTTGAGCAATTGCACTGTAGGCTCATTCACTACTTCAGCAGCCTCATCTATGAAAACATTTACAAGGGGATACTTCTTATTGGCCGCTTGGGCCTTTTTATCAGGGTAGTTATAGCGGTCACTCGCAACCGCAGTGATGGCTGCCAGATATATTGATCCTAATGCACTGCCGACAATAGGGTCGGCGAGACTGTTGAGGCCGATATATAATACCTTCTTTTTTTTGATAATGGAAGAAATATCAGTAAACTGCTTAGCATCGCTGTCATCTGGTTTCGGGGATAGCAGCGTCTGCAATGAACCGGATGTCAGCATGCTTAAAATGGGAATTAAACTTGCTATCATTTTTTGGAAGTGTTCATGGTTGTGGTCGTGCATCGCAATTAAACCATCAACCGCAGAGTGCATTTTTTTAATCCCTTCTTTGGTTTTGTAACGGTATTTAAGGTCTTTTAAACTAATCGCTCCTACACTCTCCCTGAAGAAGGTCTCATAATAAAATTCAAGGGTCTTCCGCAGCAGACCGTCAATTCCACCTTCCATATACCGCCTGATATTTATCAGACTCGGTTTCTGGCCTATAAATACCAGGCCTTGGATTACTGTGCTCATGGCCTTCCAGCCAAAATCCTTAAATGGGTCGCTCTTACCGCCACCCGCAGAGGGGATCAAGGCAGCCACACGGGAAGCGAGTTCGTCCGGATCGTTGAAATGGCGTAAAGGATCTAGGCGAACGCTATCATCCGGGAACCCCGGATGAAAAAAAAGAAACCTCTTTGACTGGCCCAGGGTTTCGCAAGCCCTCCGTGCATTCTCCCTGAGATCGTGGTCTCCCTTCGGGTCAATAATAATTACCGCCTCATCCCGGGCAATAGCCTGATCTATCATCAAGTCAAACAGCCTAGTTTTGCCGGTGCCGGTGCTGCCC
>JAKAGH010000070.1 GCA_021817645.1 Deltaproteobacteria bacterium | reverse complement strand
AGAACAGCAGGACCGCCTTCACGCGCTCCTCGCCTCGTCCGGGAATTGCCCCACACAATCCCAGCGCGGTGAACCCTCCGAAGGAATGCCCACCCACGGCGATTCTTTCCCGGTCGATGAGTTTTCCGAACGGCTCGGAAGCAAGCATCCGCTCGAGCACAAATTGCATTTCCTCGACCCGGTACAGGTAAGCGTGGCGATCATCGGGGCCGGAATTACTTATCTGTTGAGCGTGACGCCAGAAACCCCGGCGATCGAAATTATCCTTCTGTCCCGTGCGTATGCGCACTGCCGCATACCTGTCCAGGTGATCCGGGGCGGCGACAATCCAGCCTCGTGCCGCGAGCCGCTCGGTAAGAAATACCGCGGCCAGTCCGGTGCCCCCATATCCATGGGAAAAGACGAGCAGTGGATACGGTCCCCCTTCCAGGTGAGGCGCGGCCTCCAGAGCAACGCTGCCATACGTGGGCCCCCCGTAGTTATAGCGTTGCGGGGTCGCACGCGTGGGATACCAGACTGCAACCGTAAGCCACTGCTCATTCTTGCCGTAGCGGTATTGGAGATCGAGGATTCTATAACCAACGTTGAAACCGTGGTTCTGTCGTGTCTCTCCATTCTCCGACCAGGCAAAGCAATTAAGGCTGATGAGTACGGCCAAGCCGAAACTGAAAACCAGGATGATTTGCCGCAATTGTCCTGCTACTGAGATTCTCAACGGCATCATGCTTTATCCTGCAGGTTCCCCGACCCTCCCAACCCAGATTAAAACCCTGATAAGGGGTTGGGGGAGGGAGGCTGAGGGACACCTCAGCCTTCTCTACCGCTCCGGCGGCGGGATGATGCGCACCGGCTGGCCGTCGATCACCAGGGTGGCGCCGGTGACGATCACCGGTTCCCCCACTTTGACCCCCTGGGTCACGGTAATGACATTCCCGTAAACTTCCCCCAGCGTGATGTTATCCCGGAGTCTGGCTAGCTGCTGGCCGTCTTTCTCTGTCACCACGAACAAACCGTAACCCTCAGGGTTGGTCTTGGAGCGGACGATGGCCGTGAGCGGCACCACGGTCACCGCGTGGGGGGCCAGACCGGTGGCCACGGCCACGGACGCGATCATCCCCACCTTGAGCTCTTGTTGGTGGTTGGGGATGGTGATCTCCACGTCGAAGACCCGGGATTTCGGGTCTGCAGAAGGAGAAATCGCGGTCACCAGGCCCCGGAATTCCTTGTTCCGGAGCGCCTCGGTGGTGACCGTTAAACTCTCCCCCAGTTTGAGGTGTTGCAGCATCAGATCGGAGATGCCGAAGACCACCTTCACGTCTTCGGTATTGGCCAGAGAAAAGCCCACTGCGCCCTGGTTGGCCAGGTCGCCCACTTCGACTTTGCGCTTGAGGACCAGACTGGCCACCGGGGCTTTAAGCGCGGCGTCCTCCAGGGAGATGCGGGCTTCCTGGGTCTGGGCCGCGGCTGCGCCCACACTGCCCAGGGCCTCGCCATACCGGGCCTGGGCCTTGTCATAATCGGATTTGGTCAGGCTGTTGGCGGCATAGAGGTTTTTGGCCCGCCGCAGGTCCAGATCCGCATGCTCCAGGGAAGCCTTAGCCGCAGCCAACTGGGATGCGGCCTGGCTCACTTTGGCCTGGTAGTCGCTTTGGCGGATCTGGGCCAACACGGTCCCGCGTTTGACGTAATCCCCTTCGTGGACATTCCGGATTTTCCCGTCCACGCCCCGGACCTGAAAGATCCGCACCACGTAGCCACCGGACTTAAAGGCCAGCTCTACATGCGAATATGGCTGGATATTGGCGGAATAGCGCGTCTCGCCACCTCCCCGGTATTCCTCCGCGGCCTTGACCCCCACCGGGGTGGCCGGCTTTTCTTCCTGTTTCTGGGAGCCGCAGCCGATGAGGCAGACGGCCCACAGCAACAGCCCACATACCCCCAAAACCTTGAGGCAATTAATCCCCCCATTTTCTAAAGGGGGGCCAAGGGGGATTATTAGGCGCCCGGATGACCCGCTTTGATAATTCGGCTGCTTCATTTTTCTTCGCCTGTGGCCTTCTCGAATTCCGCCTTGGCCGTCCAGAAGGACGACAAGGCCTTTTGATAGTCGCTGTCGGCCTTCGCCAGTTCAGTCTGGGCCTGCAAGACGTCTTTAAGGAGCGCGGTATCGTTCTTGAATTTGTCCGTTTCTTCCTTGAGCTTCTCCCGGGCCGCCACCTGGGAGGCACGGCTGGCCTTGAGCTGGCTCCGGGTGGCCTGGAGGTTGCGGAACTTGGCGTTGACGTCGATGACCACCTGGGATTCGGTTTCCCGGGCGGTGTTTTTGGTTTGGGCCAGGGTTGCGGTTTTGGCTGCCAGTTCATGATATTTGCGGCCCCAGTCCCAAATCTCCCAGGTCATCATAAAGCCCGCAAAAGCCATATTCTCCGGGATGGGGTTCAGGTTAACGGACCGGGCATATGACAGGCTGAAACTGATATTGGGAATATACTCCGCTTGTTTGATCCAGCGGTCGTATTCCGCCTGCTTGGTCATCAGTCGGGCTTCCCGGACCTCCGGGCGCTGCTTCAGGGCCCGGGTCCGGGCCCCCTCCAGGTCGTTCTCCAGGGCCGTGGCCTCAGGCACGGGGTTGACTACGAACTCAGTGAGGACGTTCCTCCCCATCAGGTCGTTGAGCTGCTCCTTCTGCGTGGCCAGGTTGTTCTTGAGGGTGACCTGCTGTTGTTCGGATTGGGCCAGTTTGGCCTTGACCTCCAAACTTTCGGATTTAAGCTTCACCTTCTCCTGCAGATACCGTTTTTCCAGCCGGTCCATCTCCGTTAAGAAACGGATGGATTCCTCCACGGTTTCCAGCATGCTCTGCGTTTGGAGAATGCCGTAATAGAGGCTCTTGACGTCGTTGACCGTTTTTTGCCGCTGGGCCCGGAGTTTTTCCTGGGCAATCTCCACCATGACCTGGTGCATGGAGATATTCAGGCCGATCCGGTATTGCTGGCTCAAGGGCTGGGTCAGGAAACCCGTCAGGTAAACGCTGGGCTGCGGGCTCGCGGTAATATTGCCCAGGGAGGAGGAGGAGATGGGAATGGGGATCGGCAGCGCGCTGGAGACGCCGCCCAGGATGTTTTGATTATTCTGGGGGTTCAACCACCAATCTTCAAACATCATTACTTCTAAGACAGGCCAGCGGCGGGTGCGCGCGGCCGACACCTGCCTTTCCGACTTCGATACCTCCAAGGAGGCGTTTTTTACCAGCCGGTTATCCCGCAGTGCGGTTTGCACCGCCTCTTCCAGGCCGAGGACATTTCTTCCCCCCGCGCCGGGGGGCTGGGCCAGGGCCGGTGCGGCCAGGGCCATGAAGATACAGAAAAGGATGATGCTCATTTAAAGCCTTCTCCCAGGAGGACTTGCTGCATTGTGAAGCAAAAGCCGGTATCTCCGCAAGTCCCCCCGGGCATTATTTTCTTAAATAATTGCCGGGCCGGAAGAGAGATATCCACAAGCAATTTTGGACATACGGCCAATTCTGCTGCAGCATCGGTTGATAGCGATTTTTGCTATTTGGAACAAATTTGGTTAAGATTATGCATCACCTAACCGATGATTATGAGAGATCAGCCCCCCGGGCCAGTCCCCCAACCGTAACAGCCGCTGATCGATGATTTCAGGAGATAACAATGACATACAGGATCAAAAGGATCGTCCCGGTAATCTGTTTGGTAGCAGCACTTTGCGCGATCGCACTCCTGCCCGTATCCGGTCATTGTGAGAACTTACGTTTCGTCTTCCTGGCCGATAGCCCGGTGGGCACTCTCCCCCCCCATCCTGCGCCCACCGATCTGATCAACACGTCCATCTTAAACCCCATCATCAGCCAAATCCTGGCGTTATCTCCCCGGCCGGCATTTGTGGTCTACGGAGGCGACCAGGCCGCTTGCGGCGCTCTTAATGGCCTCTATAATTTCCAGGCATTTAAAGAGGTGATGGCGCCGCTGACCAGTGCCGGCATCAAATTATACACCGCTCTCGGCAATCGTGAACTCTTCAACCCCACATTAAACCCGCTGGCCCTTGGTACCTTTTATCTCGCCAATCAACAGGTATACCAACGGACCTTTTATGAGAATCCGGGCAACGGGCCGTCCGGTTATGAGCATTTGGTCTACTCCTTTGAATCACCCGGGGGCGACGCCTTTTTTGCCGTGTTGGATCCTTACTACCTGACCGCAGATAACCCCAGCCCTAACCTTAACGGTACTTTTGATAATACCCAGCTGAGCTGGCTCGCAGCCCAGGTGGCTCAGACCAAGGCCAGCCATAAGTTTCTTTTCAGCCATGCACCCTATTACTATGTCATCGACCCCAACGCCGAAGGTCCCGTGCCCCCTCAGGGTATTAGCTACACGCAGCTGTGGAGCATGCTGGATACCAACCGTTTTGACGCCGCTTTCTTCGCACATATCCATCTCTTTTCCCGGAAGGCCATTGACAGCAGTATTGCCCCCAACCCCCAGCTCACCCCTCCGGTCCAATGGCATAACAATGTGGTGCAGGTCATTAACGGCGCCGCCGGCGCGCCGATAGTGACCAATCCCCCCACTCCCCCCATCGTGGACCCGGCTCTCTGGCATATTTCCCAAGCCGCCAACACCTATTACTTCACGGTCGTGGATATCAGCGGCAGCCGGGTGACGGTCACCACTTACCAGGGAAACACCGGCGCTTACAGCGTTCTTGACTCCTTTACCATCAACAAAAACGCCGTTCCCGGGACCGACTTGCTGCTGCTGCAATGAGCGCCTCTGAGAAGTGATTTAAGGAGAGCAAAATTGACTCCCAAGATCAACAGAATCGTCCCGGTCTTCTGTTTGGCGGCGGCCATTTTCCTGGCCGCGCTCCTGCCCGTATCCGGCTATTGTGAGAACCTGCGTTTCGTCTTCCTGGCCGACAGCCGCGGCAATGACACCGTTAATCTGATCAATACGCCCGTCCTAAATGCCATTAATAACCAGATCCTGGCGTTGTCCCCCCGGCCGGCATTTGTGGTCTTCGGCGGCGACATGGCCCTTCGGGGCTGTGTCGATGGCACCTATACTTTCCAGGCATTTAAAGACGTCATGGCGCCTCTGCCCAACGCCGGGATCGCCTTGTATACGCTGGTGGGCAATCACGAACTCACCAACAGCGCTGATAAGGGGTTAACATTTCGTCTTGCCAATCAACAGGTATTCCAAAGGGTATTCCATGAAAATCCCGGCAACGGGCCGGCCGGTTATGAGCATTTGGCCTACTCCTTCACCTCCCCCGGCGGCGACGCCTTCTTTGCCGTGTTGGATGCTTATTATCTTACCGCCGATACCCTTGACACCCTTAACGGCTCTATTGATAATACCCAACTTTCCTGGCTTACCGCCCAACTGGCGCAGACCAAGGCCAGCCATAAGTTTGTTTTCCTTCATCCCCCCTATTACTATGTAGCCTCTATGCCCCCCTTCTCGAATATTACTTATACCAATCTCTGGAAGATCTTGGATGATAATCGTTTTGACCTCTATTGTTGCGGACATACCCATCTCTTTTCCCGGAGGACCATCGACAGCAGTATTCCCCCCCTGCCCCAGACCACCCCGCCGATACAATGGCGCCACAATGTGGTGCAACTGATCACCGGCACCTGCGGCGCAGGGGTTGAGAAGTCAATGGGATTCGTCGATCCAGTTCTCTGGCATATTGATGATGCCGACAACACCTATTATTTCAGCGTGGTGGATATCAGCGGCAGCAAGGTGACCGTCACCAGTTATAGTGGCAACACCGGAGCCTACACCGTCTTTGACTCCTTTACCATCAACAAAAATGCCGCGGTTCCCGGGCTCGACCTGCTGCTGCTCAACTGATTGCCGATTAGCAAAGATTTGCTTCTCACAAATCAGCCTTAGCGAAGATAGAGGCGGATAATGGTAGTCAACCAGAATTAAGACACTAAAATCCACTTCAAAACCGATTTAAAGTAGTTTTGGGTCAGCCAGGAAGGTTTAAGTTGAAAAAGAATTCTCCCCCCTTTCCTAAAGGGGGGCTGGGGGGGATTATGTAAGCGCCTGATAATCCCCCTAAATCCCCCTTTAGAAAAGGGGGATTTTAAAACCTCCTTTCCCGATATCTTTACCGGTTTTGAACATATTTGCTGCCTGAGACAGCTTTTCTAGAAGCCATTTCAAAACCTCTCTTCTCTCATCCTGAACGCAGTGAAGGGTCTCAACCTCTCGAAAATACGAGATTCTTCGCTGCGCTCAGAATGACAATTCAGGGGAATTGAGGTTTTAAAATGGCTTCCAAGTGTCATGTCTCTGGAATACCTTACATAACTTGCCCGGTCTTTCTCCCTCCCCCTTCGAGGGGGGAGGGTCGGGGTGGGGGTGGCGTCTTTCGGCTGATTACAGCCACTTAGCCAAAGTCGCCCCCCTCACCCTAACCCTCTCCCCCGAGGGGAGAGGGAATAATATTGGGCATATTCCTAGGTGATATTTTGTAACTTATTTCTGGGACGTCACACTAGTGCTCTTGTTCCACCGGCTCGGGCGTGAACAACCGCTTGAGCTTGTCCCAGAACTCACCGCCGGCAATGAAAAAGCTGATCAGAAAGGCGAAATCCGCGCCCACCAGAATCCCCAGCACCATCTCATTGTCGAGGGGCAAGGCGGCCACGGCGCGCAGGTAGGCCAGGACCCACATGGGCAGCCCGCTGGCAATGAAAATGACCACCCCCAGGCGATAGCGCGCCGGACTCACCCGCTGCGGCGGCCTGATCCGTTTCCAGATTTTTCGCAGCATCGCCTTGAAAGCGGCGTAGCCCTCTTTCCCGGCCAACGCCACCCCCAGGAGCATAAACACCTCCGGTCCTCCGACTAACAGGACCGTGGCCAAGCCGACTTTAACCGAGGTGGGCAGGTCCAGGTACGGCAGAACCAGACACAAGGCCGGCAGGATCACATCCCCAAAAGCGATAATCAAAAGGCCGAGGCGGCAGCGCCAGGACATGTTGGCCCATGACCCTGAGGCTGGAGCCGGTGTGGGAGATGCTTCTGGAGTCATGACACGCACTCCTCAGGAAATATTTGGGGCCAAGGATGAGGTGCTCGGTCGCCCCGGGGCGCAGATGGACGCCGGATACCAGGTTGCCGTCAACGGACTAAATTGCCCGTGGCAGGGGCGCATCCGGGTGTGCGCCCACCCCAGCCCCAGCGCAATGTATTACAAGATTTTGGCAAAGGAAAGATAAAACCGGGAGAGAGGCCGGGAGAGAGGCCGGGGCAGAATCTTACCGGGGATTTACAAAAATGAAAAGCTCCGGCGCTGGTGCGCCGGAGCTCAGATACACGTTGAACCACCGCAGTTCTAACCGTACGGCAAATCTAGGAGGCCGGGCCCTTATCCCCTTTCCGGGCATCAATATCGCCGGGATACATCACCGCGTCGTAGCCTCGTTCCCGGGTGCGGATGCGGATCACCTCTTCCACCGGGGAGACAAAAATGAGCCCGTCGCCGGCCATGCCGGTATAAGCCGACTTCAGGATGGCCTCAATGGTCTCCTCCAGGTTGCGGTCGCTTAAGACGATGTTCAGCTGGATCTTGGTGAGCATATCCACCTGGTAGGTGCCGGAGCGGCCCGACAGGGTGACGCCTCCCTGGCGGCCGTGGCCGCGGATTTCGAAGACGTTTAGGCCCACGATGCCGATCTCCCGCAGGGCCTCCTTGACGTCATTCAGCTTGTCTTCCCGAATAATGGCTTCGATCTTTTTTAACATTGGTCGGCACCTCCTACGAATAAGCTTTTTCGCCGTGGGCGCTGATATCCAGGCCCACTTCCTCTTCCATGGTGGTGACCCGCAGGCCGATGCTCCAATCCATGAGTTTCGCCATCCCGAAAGTCATCCCGAAAGCAAAGGCCATAGTGACCACGATGGCCAGAAGCTGGATCGCCAGCTGACCGGGGTTGCCGTAAAAAAGGCCGTTGGCCCCGGCCGCGTTCACCTCGGTGGTGGCAAACAGGCCGCAGGCCACCATGCCCCAGGTGCTGGCCAGGCCGTGGCAGGCCCAGACGTCCAGAGATTCATCCAGTTGGCGTTTGTCCCGGAAGCGAATGCCGTAGTAGCTTAAGGGCGCAGCCACTGCGCCGATAACCATGGCGGCCATGGGGGTGACAAAGCCGGACGCGGGCGTCACCGCGGCCAGGCCCACGACCATGCCGGTGGCCAGCCCCAAGGGGCTGGGCCGCCCATCCAGCCAGGAAAGCACCATCCACACCAGCCCCGCGCTGGCCGCGGAAGTATTGGTGGTCAGCAGGGCATTGACCGCCACCCCGTTGGCGGCCAGGGCGCTGCCGGCGTTAAACCCGAACCAGCCGACCCACAACAGCCCCGCCCCCAAGATGGTCAGGGGGATATTGTGCGGCTCAATGGGATTTTTGCCAAAACCCTTGCGGGGACCGATGGCCAAAGCGAAGGCCAGGGCCGAGAAGCCCGCGGCGATATGCACCACGGTGCCGCCGGCAAAATCCAGGGCGCCCATAACGTTGAGCCAGCCGCCCTTGCCCCAAACCCAGTGGCACAGAGGATCGTACACCAGCGTGGCCCAGATCAGGCTGAAGAGCAGAAAGGACTTAAAACGGACCCGCTCCACAAACGCGCCGGTAATCAGCGCCGGGGTGATCACCGCAAACATCATCTGAAATGCGGCAAAGAGCCCCTGGGGAATGGTCTTGGCATAATCAGGGTTGGGCGCGGCGCCCACACCCGACAAACCCAAATAATTCAAGCCGCCGATGATACCGCCGATGTCCTTCCCGAAGGCCAGGGAGTAGCCGTAGAGGACCCACTGCACCCCGATGAGGGCCATAAAGACAAAACTCAGGGTCAGGGTGGAGAGCACATTTTTGCGCCGGACCATGCCCCCGTAAAAGAGGGCCAGGGCCGGGGTCATCAGTAAAACCAGAGAACAGCAAACCAGAAGCCAGGCAGTATCGCCGGTGTTAATGGCATCCATACTCAACTCCTCCTGATGCTTGAAGATAAAAAATATTAGTGCGGGGTGTTGATCAGGCTTGGCGCTTTCCCGGAACCCCAGGGCCGATGCAGTATTGACAAATTTGTCAGGCCCTGAATAGCCCTGTGCGAGCCCAAAACTAGCAATTAATGGTCATGAATTGTGCCAAATTAATTACGAATAAAATCAATGGATTACCCAAATTATCTCTTACATTAATGTTAATATCAAAAAAATATTCAACAAGATTGTAAATAATAATTCAACAGGTCTTGATTACAAATTTGCAAATTGAGGGGAAAAGACGGGGCAGTTAAAAAATTTGAACAGAGGCAAGGAGCCGCAGAGCCGTAGGGCGGGAAAGCGCAGCGCCTCCCGCCTGGGACATCTCACCGGCTGCAATGCTGCATGCGGGATGCGCTTCGCTTTTCATTGCGTGCCGGGGTTCAGAGGTCGATGCTCGAGTTATTGCAGGGATACCTGGAGATAGAAGTTAACCGCGGCAATTGGGGGGATAACTAAAGGCGGGAGGCGCTGCCTTTCCCGCCCTACCGGACAACCCTGCAAATTAGCGCCGATCTACCACCCGCAGGGCCTTGCCCTCGCTGCGGGGCAGGGTCTGCGGCTCCACCAGCTCCACCCGGGGGGTGACCAGCAGCTCGCTCTTTAAGGCCGCGGTGATCTTTTTCTGTAGCGACTTTAGGTACTTCAGGTCTTCCTGGAAGAATTCCTGCTGCACTTCCACCTTGACGCACATCAGGTCATTAAAGTTCTCCCGGGTCAATTCCACCAGGTAGTTGGTCTCCACCTCCGGCATAGCCATGAGCACCCGCTCGATCTGCATGGGGAAGATGTTCACCCCTTTGACGATGAGCATGTCGTCGGTGCGGCCCTGGATGCGGGAGAGCCGCCGGTGGCTGCGGCCGCAGGGGCAGGAGCCGGGAACCACGCTGGCCAGGTCCCGGGTGCGGTAGCGTAGAATCGGCATCCCCCGGCGGCTGAGATTGGTGAGCACCACCTCCCCCACTTCCCCCGGCGCGGCGGGCTCCAGGGTCTGGGGATCGATCACTTCCAGGAGGAAGTGGTCTTCCCAGACGTGCATGCCGTTTTGCTCCGGACACTCGAAGGCCACCCCCGGGCCGTTCAGTTCCGACAGGCCGTAGGAGTTGAAAGCCTTCAGCCCATAGGCCTCTTCGATCCGCCGCCTGACATCCTCGGTGTGGGGCTCTGCGCCGATGAAGGCCAGGCGCAGGGGCAGGTCCCGGGGGTCCACCCCCAGGTGCTCGAAGGTGGTGAGCAGATAGAGGGCGTAGCTGGGAATGATGTGCACCGCGGTGGTACAAAACTGCTGCATCAATTGCACCTGGCGCTGGCTGTTGCCCGCGCCCACCGGGATGGTCAGGGCGCCCAGGCGCTCCGCGCCGTAATGAAAGCCCAGGCCCCCGGTAAATAAGCCGTAGCCCATCATGTTCTGGAAGACGTCCCCGGGCCTTAAGCCCGTCATGTACATGGAGCGGGCCACCAGCTCGGCCCAGGTCTCGATATCCTCCCGGGTGTAATAAATGACCGTGGCCTGGCCCGTAGTCCCGGAGGAGGCGTGCAGCCGCACCATTTCGCTCAAAGGCCGGGCCAGCAGGGCCTGGCCCTGGCTCCGCAGGTCCTCCTTGTAGGTGAAGGGAATCCTGCTGATATCCGCGTGCCTTCTGATATTCTCCGGGGCTACCCCCGCCTGCTGCAGCCGCTCCCGGTAAAAAGGGCTGTTCTGGGCCACCCGCAGCGTCTCCCGGAGGCGCTCCAGCTGCAAAAGCTCCAGGTCCGCCCGGGGCATGGTTTCGTGAGTGTTATCCAGATACATCCAAATTCTCCTGATAGTTCAAAGTTCCAGGTTCAAAGTTCAAGGTTTCGTAGGGGTGCGTTCCACGCATCATTCTAGGCTGAGGAACGAGACGTTAACCTTATTACCTGCCGGTTATTTATCCCCTGGGAGTTAGGCTGTCAAGGAGGGCATGGGTGGCGCAGGCTTTCCAGCCTGCGCCTCAAGACTTCAAAAGCAGTTAGTTCCCCATGGGCCTTTGGCCCAATCATAGAGAGGAACAAGGTCTGGTGGGGCGGGCCTCCGT
>JAKAGH010000418.1 GCA_021817645.1 Deltaproteobacteria bacterium | reverse complement strand
TGGTTTTGAAAAGACCGTCATCTTCACTGCCGATGATTTCGGGTTATCCCCGGCGTTGAACGGCGCAGTGGCTTTGGCGCATCAGCAGGGGCTGCTGCGGTGCGCCAGTTTGATGGTCACCGGCCCCGCCGCGGGCCAGGCCGTGGCCCTGGCCCGGGACTTGCCGGAGCTCTGCCTGGGGGTGCATCTTACCCTGATCCAGGGTTTCTCAGTCCTGCCGCCCCGGGCTATCCCCCATCTGGTAGATGCCCAGGGCCGTTTTGCCCATGATCCGGTACAGGTGGGTTGGCGCTATTATTGGCGGCCGGAGCTGCTGCCGGAGATCAGGCGGGAACTCGCGGCCCAGATCGAGTCGGCCCTGGCTGCGGGCCTGAAAATCTGGTTTCTCAACAGCCACGTCAACCTGCACCTGCATCCCCGCATCTTCCCGGTGGTGGCGGACCTGGCCCGGGAATATCAGATTCCGGCACTGCGCTTGGTGAGGGAGGATTGGCGCACTGCTTTGTCCCTCGACTCTTACGGCTTCTTCTCTAAGGTGGCCCAGGGCCTGATTTTTTCCTGGCTCAGCCGCCGGGCTCAGGAAGTGGCCCAGACCGCGGGGCTGATTTGCAATGACAACCTCTTCGGGCTCTTAAACGACGGGCGCATGACCGAGGGCTACCTGCTGGGACTGATTCCCCGTCTGCAACCAGGAATCACGGAAATCTACCTGCATCCCGCGCTTTACGGGGACCAGGAATTACTCCATTGGGGGCCCCAATACCGGCGGCAAGAGGAATTGGCCGCACTCCTCAGCCCCAGGCTGCCAGAGGCGCTGGCCGCCCAGGGGGTGGAGGCGAGTGATTTCCGGGAAGTTTGTCTGAAAGGGGAAAAGACTGGTTAGCTTGGTTACTGGCATAAAAAGCCCTCATGGCAATCAAGGAGAAGGTGCTCATCACCGCTTTGGGGCTGCGATACTGTCCTAATTTGGTTCCGTAAATTTAAGAAATTCCTTAATTTCCTCTATAAAATATTCTCGCCGCGTTTGTCGCGCAATTTTTCTCTCAGACTCTTTGTCAGAAAACTAACTAAGGCTTGTCACTTAACCCGAGATAAAATAGAACCCTTCAGGAATAAGTTAGGTTGGCCGCGGATATTGTGTCATTGGCTTCTTAAAGCAATAATCATCGGCACCATTGTGTTGCTTATGAAATCCAATTCTGATGCCTTGGGCATCAATACTCTTAATAACGACTTCAGAACAAAACTCTGTTCTGTGCCTGTAGATATTATCAAAAAGGTTATTATACTCTGCCCAGCCCCATACATATATCCGGCCATGCCCTGCAAGAGTTGCATTGACAATTTCTTCGTTAAAATTCAACTCATCAGCATAAAATGTGCCTTTAGGCCCAAGCATGGTTGGCCAATTTTCTCCTTCGATGAGATCAGGAAAAGTATAATCATCAGGAATTCCTGTTGGATATTCAGTCAATGGAAAATATTTACCATTAGCGCAAGTCAACAAATAATTAGCTTGAGTACTACCATTATTATGCCATTCAGGAATAATTGTGATTTTGTGTGGGCCATTATTTGTAATAACCTTATACCTTTTAACAAAAACATAGGCCCGTTCACTAATAATCATGTGTTGTTGCGATATTTTCCACAAGCCAACAGTAGCTTTCCACAATCTGGCAGTATAACAAGCAAGAGTACCAGTAAAAAGAACAAGCAAAAAGTTGAAAAGCACGAGGAGCCAATCAGTAGTCCTATTGAGAAAAGTATCGTACCAATGATGGTATTGGTTTCCTTTATCTTTTGTGTTGTGGTTTTGTGGGTGAGAGATTATCTCTTTAAGCGGGGATATGAACGCTTCTCCATTGTCGTTATTTATTTTGGCCTGCTTATTGGTGCTTTCGGTTGGTTGTTGATTATTTTGCTGTGCGCTTACAGAGATGGACGGTTGTGATTGCGTGTATAGTGGATATGCAAAGAACAAAGCAACCGACATGGCAATCAGCACAAATATTTTCACCATAACGGTTTCGCCCCCCCCCGAGAATGGTCTCATGAAATTTAAAAACCACCATAGCGCAGGAGATAAGCCAATGCAACTTGACAATAAGGGCGTTAGTGAGCTTACCTGTCAAATTTTCCAAGACAGGGGCTACATACTCCTTGACATGATATCTAGTTATGGTATAAATATAAGATTCAGTCCCCAAGGTGGGATTCAAAGCTAACCCAACCGTTACCTCCGAATAAGCTTACCAAGACCTTGTCGCTGGCAATCCAAAGTCCGTCATAAGGCAGGAAATGGGGGTTAAGCCGCGTATTGTCCTCGTTCACTGCGAGAGGGCTACGGCTATGCTGACCCCGAATATTCCTGGGATGCATATATCTAGTCCTGAACCCTGTTAATACTGGTGGCATCCAGGGTGCGTCTGCCCGTATGCCGCTCCCAACGGCCATTTTTAGTGGTTAGGCCGCGCCTAAAGGACGGCAACTTCGAAAATAAAGAGCGCTGCGCACTGCCACTCCGAGATCACTCATTACTCTAATCATCTGAATGCACCGGGCTTTTATTACCCGAACTTCGGAAAAAAAGGAATTTATGGAATTTAAAACATTCGATTTTCACCCCCAGGTCGCGGCCGGGGTTACCGCGGCCAGCTATACCACCCCAACGCCGATACAGGCAC
>JAKAGH010000417.1 GCA_021817645.1 Deltaproteobacteria bacterium | reverse complement strand
AATTGGGCACTTAGCTTTAAACTATGAACCTTGAACTTTGAACTTTGAACTTTTCGGAGCAGTTCATCATGGGGCCATTGACCATGGGGCCATTGGCCCACCCCATAAATTATGAAAAGAATCGTGGGGGCGGGCGTCTAGCCCGCCCGGTAACCGCACAGGCTGGAAAGCCTGTGCTACCGCTCGGAATTTTTCGGAACAGTCATTCATGGGCCTGCGGCGCATCCACAAATTATGAAAAATTCAAAGAAGTCGTAACCTTAACTTTGAACTTTGAACTTTGAACTTTTCAGGGCAGCCAAAGAATCGGTGGGCAGTGCCCACCTTACAATAACTCACTCCCTGGGCGAGGGGAGCAGGAGTAACACCCCGGTATGCCTTGGCTTTTACTGACTACTGACCACTGGCTATTGACAACTTTCCGAAGCAGGAATTATCGGGGCCGGGCATTCCCGCCCGGATATCTTCCTTACTCTTTCCCCTGTCACCCCTCAGCGGCTCAACAGCAGGTGGCCCGGGGGCAGAACTTCGGCCCGGAAACCCGGCAGAATCAACAGAGTGGCGTGATCTTCCACCACCAAGGCCGGGCCGGCCAAGGTCTCCCCGGGTTGCAGTTCCCGGCGGTCGTAGAAAGGCAGGGTAGCCGGGCCTTCCGGCAGCCAGACCGAACCCTGGCGCGGCAAAGCCGTCCGGGAGGAAGAGCGGGACGCCAGCCGGGGCAGCGCCGCGGTGAAGGCAGGGGCCTGGAAGTGTAAGCGCAGGCTCAGGGCTTCCACTTCCCGGCCGGGAAAATCATGGCCATAGAGGTGGCGGTGGCGGCCATGGAAATGGGGCAGGAAATCCGGACGGCAAGGCACGGTGAGGGTATCGCTCTGGCCCCGGTAGCGCAACTCCAACTCGCCGGCTACCTTGAGATCGGCAACCGGCAACCCTTCCCGGCGCATCTCAGAGAGCCCCTGCTCCTTAAGAGACCGGAATTCCTGCTGCAGTCCGGCCCAGGTCAGCCTGGGGCCGGACCAGAGCAGGGTCCGGGTCCAGTCCCGGCGCAGCCCTGCCAGGGCCATGCCCAGGGCGGAGAGCACCCCGGCCTGGGCCGGCACCAGGATGCGGCGCAGGTCCAGCTCCTGGGCCAGTTCGCAGACCTGCAGGCCCGCGGCCCCGCCGAAGGAGCAGAGGGTGAATTCCCGGGGATCAAAGCCCCGCTCCAGGCTCACGGCCCGCAGGGCCTTGGCCATGTGGCTGTTGGCCACCCGGATGATCCCTAAAGCCAGTTCTTCCGCGGCCACCCCAAAGACTGCGGCCAGCCGGCTCAGAGCCCGAGCCGTGGCCCCGGGGTTAAGAACCATGCGGCCGCCCAGAAAATTTTCCGGCCGCAGCCTCCCCAGGAACAGCTGGGCGTCGGTGACCGTCACCTCGTCCCCCCGGCCGTAACAGACCGGCCCGGGATCGGCCCCGGCGCTTTTTGGCCCCACCCTGAGCACCCCGCCCCGGTCCTGATAGGCAATGGAGCCGCCGCCGGCGCCCACGGTATGGATGTCCATTACCGGGATGCCCAGGGGGTAGCCCTCCAGGAGATATTCCCGGGTAAAAGGAATTTCCCCGGCCAGCAGCGCCACGTCGGTGGAGGTCCCGCCCATGTCCAGGGTGAGGAGGTTTGGTATTCCCAGGTCCTGCCCCAGCCGCCAGACCCCGTAGACGCCCCCCGCGGGGCCCGACAGGATGGTCTGCAGCCCCCAGGCTGCGGCCTGGGACGCGGGGAGAAAACCGCCGTTGGACTGCTGGATGAAAAGGGAGACTCCGGGCAGCCGCCGGGACCAGTCCGCCAGGTAATTTTCCATTACCGGCCCCAGATAGGCATTCAAGACTGTGGCCGCGGTGCGTTCATACTCCCTGATTTCCGGCAAAACCCGGCTGGATAAAGAGATAGGTACGCCTAAATCCGCCAGGGCCGCAGCCAGCCGCTCTTCATGGCGGGGATAGGCATAGGCATGGAGCAGGCAGACGGCCACGGCTTCCGGGGCCAGTTCCCGGACCCGGGCCCGCACCCGGGAGATTTCCTGGTCCGTCAACGGCAGGAGCACCGCACCGTCAGCCCCCAGGCGCTCCTGGACCCCCAAGACAAACTCCCGGGGCAGAATCTCCGGAGGCTTTTCGACCAGCAGGTTAAAGAGATCCAGCCGGGTCTGACGGCCGATGCACAAAACATCCTCAAACCCGGCGGTGGTGAGCAGAGCCACCCGGGCCCCGTTTCTCTCTAAGAAGGCGTTGGTGCCCCGGGTGGTGCCGTGGACCACCTCCACCCCGGCCAGGCCCTGGGGCCGCATCTCGGCCACTCCCGAGAGAATGGCCTGCAGGGGGTCTGCCGGGGTGGAGGGCACTTTATGCACCCACCCCTCCCCTTCCCCCAGGAAGACGAAATCGGTGAAAGTGCCGCCGCTGTCAATGCCGAGGCGCATAATGATTAAGTGTAAGTGAGCAGTGAGCAGTAAGCAGTAAAAGAGACATATTATCTTATCCCGGGAGGGAAGGGGCGACTTTGGGCAAGTGCAGTAATCAGACCCAAATAAACCGCCCCCACCCCGACCCTCCCCCCTCGAAGGGGGAGGGAGTTAAGACTTACAATTTTATGTAAAATATTCCTGAGGCGGCACAATAATTAGAGATACGAATCTCTTTTTCTGCTCACTGCTTACTGCT
>JAKAGH010000416.1 GCA_021817645.1 Deltaproteobacteria bacterium | reverse complement strand
CGACTCCGTCAAGCGTCTGGACAAAAAACCACCGCGCCCCATCAACCCGGAAGGGGACCGGGCCGCGCTGGTGGCCGCCATGGCCTGCGTGGACCGGGTAGTGCTCTTTTCCGAAGAGACTCCCCTGGAGCTGATTACCGCGGTCCAACCCGATATCCTGGTGAAGGGCGCCGACTACCGCCTGGAGGAGATCGTCGGCCGGGAGGTGGTCCGGGCCCGGGGCGGCGAAGTCCAGGTGATCCCCCTGGTCCCCGGTTACTCCACCACCGCGCTCCTGACCCGCATCCGCAGCTAAGAGAGAACCGGGGGATAGCAATGGTCACCCATAATCTTTGATTTTAATCTTGGTAAAAGGAGGTGGGAAGTTCTGAGAATTTCAGGATTGCAAGACTCTGTTCATGCGTGACCATAACATGGCCACACCGATATTATTCCGTTTAGGCAGGCGCTAAAAAACGTGCAAAAATTTTAGAAATACCTTTAATTTCAATTATTGCCTCTGCTTGAAATCTCATTCTCCTCCCTGGCTATTTGCAGGATGCCGATAAGGAAAATCCCTCCCAGGACTCCGACAAACACGCCCACAACGAAAGCAATCATCGACGGGCTCATCTGGGGCCTCCTCTCTAAAGATGTATTCTCATTATGTATCCTAGTTAAGAACTAGTAATAATTTTGTAACTAGGTAAAAATACGTATTTTTATCTAGGTAAAAACCACTATATAAATCATCGGCAATAAGCAATAAATTCATAAAACCACAATATTTGCACTTTTGCCTTTCCCCATCCCCGGCAATGTCGGCCGGGTCTCCTATGCTGGATTTATGCACGGAATTTTGATATTTTGAGCTAAAACCGAACTCCAACCCTTTTGAGGAGAGTGGTTATTTGGCCCTAAAACGTCTCCAGCTTATCATCCCCGCGGCTCTGCTGGCGGCAGCCGTCCTCGCCTATTTTTTGTTCTTCCGGGGCAAGCCGGTTTCACCTGATATTTTACAACTTTCAGGCCACATCGAGGCCACGCAGACGGACCTGAGCTTTAAGGTGCCGGGGAAAATTGCCGCCATTCATTTCCAGGAAGGCGATGACCTCCAGGCCGGGCAGAGCGCCGCGGAGCTGGAGGATAAGGACCTGCGGGAAGACGTGGCCCAGGCCGAAGGGACCCTGGGCACGGCCCGGGCCAACCTGGCCAAGCTCCTGGCCGGCTCCCGGCCCCAGGAAAAGCGGGAATCGGCCGCGGCCGTGGCCCAGTCCCAGGCCGACCTGGTGGACAAGGAGCGGGAATTTCGCCGCATGCAGGGCCTGTTTGAGCGGCGCACCGTCTCCGCCCAGACCCGGGATAAAGCGGAAGCGGCTTATCTCATGGCCAAGGAGGCCCATCGCCGGGCCGGGGAAAATTACAGCCTGGTGCTGGAAGGCCCCCGTAAGGAAGATATTGCCGCGGCTCGGTCTGAAGTGCGCCGGGCGGAGGCGGCTCTGGACCTGGCCTGCACCCGCCTGGGCTATGCCACCATCACTTCCCCGGTGAACGCCGTGGTCCTGGTGCGCCCCATGGAGCCCGGAGAGGTGGCGGCCGTGGGCACGCCGGTTCTCACCGTGGGGGACCTGGACCACGCCTATTTTGAGGGCTACGTGCCGGAAACCGACCTGGCTAAGGTCCGCTACGGCCTGAAGGCGGAAATCACCACTGATAGCTACCCGGGGAAAAAATATCCCGCCTGGGTTTATTTTATCTCCTCCAAAGCCGAGTTTACGCCCAAGACCGTGGAGACCCACAAGGAGCGGGTGACCCTGGTCTACCGCACCAAAATCAGGGTGGAAAATAAAGACCATTCCCTGAAGCCAGGCATGCCCGCCGATGCCCGCATCTTCCTCAAGGACCAACCCCGCTGAGCCGGCCATCCGGGCCGAAGGGCTGAGCAAGCGCTTCGGTTCCCTGGTGGCGGTGGACAACCTGCACCTGGAGGTGGCCCCCGGGGAGGCCTTTGCCCTGGTGGGGCCGGACGGCGCGGGCAAAACCACCGCCATCCGCCTGCTCTGCGGCATCATGGACCCCGACGGCGGCCGGGCCCGGGTGCTGGGGTTCGACACCGTCAAAGAAGCCGAACTCCTGAAAGAGCAGATCGGCTACATGCCCCAGCGCTTCGGCCTCTATGACGACCTCACCGTGGCCGAAAATATCGCGTTTTACGCCGACATCTACCGGGTGCCCCGGGCCGAACGCCAGAAGCGGGTGCCGGAGCTCCTGGCCTTCTCGAATCTCGCCCCTTTCCAGACCCGGATGGCCGCCAACCTCTCCGGAGGCATGCGTCAGAAGCTGGGCCTGGTCTGCGCCCTGATCCACACGCCCCGGCTCCTCATTCTGGATGAGCCCACCTTCGGGGTGGACCCGGTATCCCGCCGGGAGTTCTGGCAGATACTTTATGAGCTGCTGCGCACCGGCATGACCATTTTCCTGTCCACCGCCTACATGGATGAAGCGGAGCGGGCCCACCGCGTGGGGCTGATGCACCGGGGCCGGCTGCTCGTGGCCGACACCCCCGGGGCCATCAAGGGCACCTTTGAGGGGGAACTCCTGGAAGTGCGGGCCGATAATTTGCGCACGGCCCGGAAAATCCTCACAGTCCAGCCCCAGGTGCGCCAGGTCCTGCCCCTGGGGGACCGGCTGATGGTCACCGTGGCCCCGGGAGAAGCCGCGCCAGC
>JAKAGH010000415.1 GCA_021817645.1 Deltaproteobacteria bacterium | reverse complement strand
TTTTCATTATCAAGTTACCGCTGCACTTGCAAAATAGCTGGCGGACACTACTGGTGCTGCGGGGATTTGCATCAATCTCCTTAAATCCCCTTTTTCAAAGGGGGACTTTAATCCCTTGTCGAGTTAGTTGGACTTGATTCAATGCCATATTATTTACGAAGTCGTCACACTCGAAGCCTGCCTTACAGGCCCCTGCCCTCCCCTGTGATCCCCCCCTAAAAACGCAGATGGGTTTTACCGGGGAGCGTTCCGCCGCACCCCCTTTAAGGAATGGCGAAGAACAGGTATTATTAAAATATGCTCGCCTTATATTACGGTGCAAACCAGCAGGCAGTCCTCCAAGAGCTGCCCCAACCTGAACCTCAGCCTGGGGAAGTTTTGATCCGGGTGACGCTGGCAGGCATTTGCGGCACCGATCTGCAGGTCCTCCGGGGTTATCACGGCTTTCAGGGAGTCATGGGCCATGAATTCGTAGGGGTGGTGGCCGGGCCCCAGAATTCCTCCAGATTAGGGCAGCGGGTAGTGGGAGAAATCAATGTGAGCTGCGGCGCTTGCGACCTCTGCCGCCGGAGCCTGCCCCGCCATTGCCGGCAGCGCCAGGTCATCGGCCTCAAAGGCAGGGATGGCGCGTTCGCCCACTATCTGACTCTGCCCGCGGCCAATCTGGTGACCGTGCCCGCGCAGGTGGAGGATGAGGCTGCGGTCTTTACCGAGCCCCTGGCCGCGGCCCTGGCAGTGCCGGAAATCCTGCCTCTGCCTCTGAAATCTCCGGTGTTAGTGGTGGGAGACGGCCGCCTGGGCCTGTTGATTGCCATGAGCCTGGCCCGCAGCGAGGTGGAAGTGCACCTGCTGGGTCACCACGAGGCCCATCTGGCCCTGGCCCATCCTTACGGCGTGACGACTTTTCTGGAAAAAGAAATGCCTGCCGGGGACTATGAGGTGATTGTCGAAGCCAGCGGTGCGGCCCCGGGACTGGACCTGGCTCTGGCCCGGGTGCGGCCCCGGGGCCTGGTGGTGCTGAAAAGCACTTATACCGGCCGTTACCCTCTGGACTCCGCGGCCGTGGTGGTCCCGGAAGTGCGCCTGGTGGGCAGCCGCTGCGGCCCCTTCGGGCCGGCCCTGCGCATGTTGGCGCGCAAGTGGATCGACCCCCGGCCCTTGATTGACCGGCGGTTCCCCCTCTCCCAGGGACTGGCGGCTCTGGAATGGGCCCAACGCCCCGGAGTGCTAAAAGTCTTGCTGGATTGCCGGGAGGAGGGATAGGGATAGAGGTCAGGGGCCAGGAGCCAGGGGGGACGCAAATATTAATCCGTCATAAGTCATAAATAATCAGTAATCAGAGAGAGAAAACTGATGACTGATGACTGATTACTGATAACCTCTTCAGGTTTTTATGAAAAAGTTTCTCGAATACAAAGTTAAGCCCTGCGCCAACGTCCCCGCGGGCTTGCCCCGGCAGCGCCTGGTGGTGCTTTCCCCCATCTGGGGGGGAGACGGCTTGCGCCTCGAATACCCTGACGGCGCCAGACACACCCTCGAAGCCTGTTCCAGCCCGGAAGAAGGGGAACCCTGCGGCCTCCGGGTCTTTTGGACCCGCCACCAGCCTCAGGCCCCGGCGGTGTGTCTGGCCCTCGGCGGCGACAGGGGAATCCGGGACTTGGGTCCGGCAGATGAAGACGCAGCCCCCAAGGGCCATCCCTTTCTGGCCCTGGCCGAGAGCCTGATTCCCCCGGAGGTTTTCGCGGTCATCGGCCCGCCCCCGCAGACGCAGCAAAAGGAAATCAGCTTATTGGCGTGATCCTGATGAGAGAGGAATAGCAAGTGAAAGAATTTCGATCATGGCATAGTTATAGAGATTTTGCCGATATGGTAACTCGAAAGTCCCGGTACGTCTGGACGCCAGAGGTAAAAGAGTTCTTGCTGACTTTACTTTCAACAAGCCCCACACGACATAGGATTATTCCTGCTGAGTCGATATTATGGAGGGCACAGATAGGGCATGGTTTCGACCCATATGTTTATGAAGGTGAACATATAGCTGATACACCTGCTCCACTTCCTAAAGAGAGAATGAAGCCATTACATGGAAAGGCGGCTGAAGGAAGAGCGAATCCGAAAGGTATTCCATATCTTTATTTGGCTAACAAACTGGAAACTGCTCTTTGTGAGGTTAGACCCTGGCTCGGCTCATTAGTGTCGATTGGCCAATTTGAAATAATAAGAGAATTAGAAGTAGTTAATTTCTTTAACACCGAAATAAGACACCTTCTATATTTGGAAGAGCCTGACCAAAAAGAACGTGAAAAGTCAGTATGGATGGATATTGATCAAGCTTTTTCTCAACCTATCACTCTTACTGATAGGATTATTAAGTATGTTCCTACTCAGATTATTGCAGAAATGTTCAAAGCTGAAGGGTTTGACGGTATTTCGTATCGAAGTGCATACACCAATGATTATAATGTAATGCTGTTTGATATTGACGCAGCTGAGATCATCAATTGTTTTCTCTATGAAGTTGAGAGAATCAATTTTAAATTTAATGAAGTTGCAAATCCCTATTTCGTAAAAAAACATTATGAACAAAAATAGGACACTAACTAATGTGTCATTAAGAGGATTATCTTGAAAAATAATAAGGCTTTTTCTCCCTCCCCCTTCGAGGGGGGAGGGCCGGGGTGGGGGTGGCGTCTTTTGGCCGATTAC
>JAKAGH010000414.1 GCA_021817645.1 Deltaproteobacteria bacterium | reverse complement strand
CCGGGCAGCGGCGTCCGGCGGCGGCCCGGTCCCGGGCCAGCCCCTGATCACCTACCGGGGGGTCTATAAATCCTTTGGCTCCCTTGATGTGCTCCTGGGCATCGATCTGGACATTTATGAAGGGGAAACCCTGGTGGTCCTGGGGCGCAGCGGCTCCGGCAAGACCGTGATGACCAGCATGCTGGTGGGTCTGGTCGAGCCGGATAAGGGCAGTATTGCCGTGGGAGGCCTGGAGATCACGAAACTCAAGACCGACACCGACTGGCGGGAACTGCGCCTGCAGACGGGTTATCTGTTCCAGGGGTCCGCGCTGTACGATTCCATGACCGTGGGCGAGAACGTGTCATTTCCCATGGAACAGCATACCGATTGGAGCCCCGAGGAGATCGGCCGGCGGGTGCATGATAAGCTGGACCAGGTGGGCCTGGCGGAAGCGGAGGGAATGGAGCCCGCGGCCCTTTCCGGCGGCATGATGCGCCGGGCCGCGTTGGCCCGCAGCCTGGCCCTGGACCCTCACCTCATCATCTATGACGAGCCCACCGCGGGTTTGGACCCCATTACCTGCGATGAAATAGGCCACCTGATCCGCCGCATGCAAAGGACTCTGAAAGTCACCTCCATTGTCGTCTCCCATGACATGCGCCTGACCGAACTGGTGGCGGACCGCCTCACCTTGTTGTACCAGGGCCGCATGGTCTTCCTGGGCACTTATCAGGAATTTCTCCAGTCAACCCATCCGGAAGTGCGGCGATTTCTCCATGCGGACCAGGAGGAGCAGCACGCATGAAGCAACGCAAATACGAAACCATCGTGGGCATTTTCGTGGTCGGCTCCCTGGTGGCGTTGCTGGTGATGGTCTTGATCATCGCCCAGCAAGAGCGCCTCTGGGAGAAAAAAGTGGGATACCGGGCCATTTTCAAGAACATCGGCGGTCTGAAAGAAGGTTCAGAAGTGCGGCTGGCCGGCTATACGGTGGGTAATGTCAAGAAAATCACCATCGATCCCCAGGGCCAGCTGATTGTCTCCTTCGAGGTCATCGGGAAATATAGCAGCCGGGTGCGCGGGGACTCCAAAGCCACTATCGGCTATCAGGGACTGTTGGGAGACAAGACCCTGGATCTGACCGCGGGCACTCCCGATCAGCCAGAGATCCCCCCGGATGGTTTGGTGGCCTCCGTTGAGCCCCTGGATCTCACCGAGATAATTACTAAGGCCCAGCCGGCCCTGGAAAATTTGCAAAAGATCTTGAACAACCTGGCCAGCATTTCCGACAGTCTGACCAAGCCTGATAGCGGTTTCAACAAGTCCATGGACGAGCTGAGGCAGATCGTCACCAAGATCAACAAAGGCAAGGGCAGTCTGGGCCAGCTTCTCAATGACCCGGCGCTTTACCGTGATTCCGCCCGGGCAGTGGAGAGTCTGCGCAAGGTCTCGGCTGCGGTGGAAGGAAGTAAAGGCGCGTTGGGCGCCTTGGTTAACGACCCGGCTTTTAAAGCGGAAATGCTGAAGACCGTGGCCAACTTGCAGGAAGCCACTTCCCGTTTTCCGGATTTGGTCAAAAAGGCGGACGCTTTTATCCAGCAGCTGCAGCGGGCCGGGAAGGCGCTGCCTGGCTTGGTGAACTCCGGGGCGGCCATGGCCGACGACGTGGACAAAGCGGCCAAGGCCGCGCAGAAATCCTGGCTCCTGCGCCGGAATGTGCCCAAACCGCAAGAGCGCACCATCAGTATCCAGGGGAATCAGAAAAAGGATTAACAGGGATGAGCGGATGGCGTCTGGGAATTTGGCTGCTTTGTCTGGTGGGGCTGGGGTGCGCCGCGCCCAAGACCACCGGGGTGGGGCTGCTGGAGATGGCGGTGGCCACCAATGACGCAGGCTATCAGTATTACCGCCAGGGAAAGTGGGACCTGGCCGAGGAAAAGTTCACCCAGGCCCTGAACCTGAACCGCCTCATCGACCGCCAGGACGGCATCGCCGCCAATCTCAACAACCTGGGGGCCCTGGCCCAGGAACAGGGGGATCTGCCGCGGGCCAAAGAGTGTTTCGACGAGGCCCTCGACATCCTGCGCCCCCTGGGGGAGCCGGCCGGGCTGGCGGAAACCCTGAACAACCTGGGCTCTCTCTATCAGGCCCAAGGCCGGCTGGATGCTGCTGAAAAAGCCTACCAGGAAGCAATGATCTATGCCCGCCAGACGCCCACAACTGCCTTGCAGTCTTTGACCCTGACCCACCTGGGGGACGTGGCCCGGGCCCGGGGGGAATTTGTACCGGCCCTGGACCTTTATAATCAGGCCCTGAGGCTGGATGAGGCCCGTAAGGACCGCCAGGGCCGGGCCGTGCGCCAGGAGCGCCTGGGCCGCACTTATCTGGCGCTGCAAAACTATTCCGTGGCCGGGTCCTATCTGCTTGAGGCCCTGCGGGAATTCCGGGTGCAAGAAGATACGGGCGGCATCGTGGATGCTCTCGATTCCCTGACCCGCCTGAACCTGGCCCTGGGCGACCAGGCCGCAGCCGCGGATTACGGGGAACGGCTGGTGAAAATCTACCAGGCCCGGGGCCAGGACCAGGAAGCGGAGAAAGTGCAGAAACTGTTAAAGAAGGGGAACGGCGCGAAGGGATAGGGGCTTTCAGCTTTCAGCTTTTACGATTCGTCCTGAAAAATCCAAGTTCCTGGTTCCAATTGGTGGGGCGGGCCTACGTGCCCGCC
>JAKAGH010000413.1 GCA_021817645.1 Deltaproteobacteria bacterium | reverse complement strand
ATTAGGCTATTATTGTTGATATATTTGTTTTTTGTGGGCTGCCGCAGGGCCTTTTCCCCAGGAAAAAGTTGCCCACAACTGCGGCGCGGACACGAATGTCTGCCGGCGGCGGGCCGAAATCCAGGTATCTTGAAAATTGTCAGATTTCCGGGTATTCTTTAAGAAATGGCTTTAATGGCAAAAGCAGCGGGAGTCATCCAGGTTCTTTAATCCCCAACATGGTTAGCGCCGCGAGGCCGCTGGGCCCCAGGCCCCCGGCTTCCAGCCTCAAGACAACTATTAAGTGCCGTCTTTAACCCACCGTCATCTCGAAATTCCGCACACTGACGCCGCCTGGCAGGAAGTTGCGCTGGCCCTTGCCCGGGACGCCAGGAAGATTTATCTCCAGGGTCTTACCCCGGCTGCCGGGGCCTATGTTCTCTCCAGTCTCTTTCAGAAGCTGCGCCGGCCCTTTCTCATCGTTACCCCCAATACCGCGGCCCACGAGGTTTTTTTCAAAGACCTGGCCTTTTTCTCCCCGGAAAGGCAGATGACGGGGCCGGACCCCTGGTCCCGGCTCTTGCTCTTTCCGGCCCATGAGATCCTGCCTTTTAAGGAACTCAGCTTTGACACCGAGGTGGGCTGCGCCCGGGTGGGGGCGGCTTATCTCACCTATACCTCCCGGGAACCCTGGATGCTGGTGGCTCCGGCCGCGGCCCTGCGTCAGAAGCTGCCGCCTCCGGAGCGTCTTAAGGAGGCGCTGCTCTACACGGTGGCTGGTGAGACCCTGGAGCGGGAAATTTTTGTCCAGCACTTGCTGGAAGGCGGTTATGAGCGGCGGCCGGTGGTGGAAGAAAGGGGAGAATTCAGTGTGCGGGGGGGAGTCATTGATTTGTTTCCACCCCTCTATGACCTGCCTGTGCGTCTGGAGTTCTGGGGGGATGAGGTGGAGTCGCTGCGCTTTTTTGACCCGGCCAGCCAGCGTTCTCGGGGGTCCGTGGAGGAGCTGCTCATCCTCCCGGCCAGTGAGGTGATTCTGGATGGACCGGCCCGGGAACACGCGCTCTCCCGGCGCAAACGCCGCCAGGACCCGCAGTTCTGGCAAAACGTGCAACTGGGCAGGCATTTCCCCCGCATTGAACGCCATATCGACGATTTCTACGATCGGCCCCAGACCTTATGGGACTATCTGCCCCCGGACACGGTGGTGGTGGAGTGGGACCCCATGAATCTGGCCCAGGACCTCCGTAAGTTGGCAGAACAAACCGCGGCTGAGCCCCCGGGCTGGCTGGATGAAAAGTCCTGGGAAGAGCAGGTCCGCGGCTTTACCACGGTCTCGTGCCCGCTGCTGCCCATGGGCGTGGCGGAGGAGGGCGGGGAATTCTTTTTCCAGGTGGAGGGCAACGAGGGGCTGGCCCAGGAGCTGGCAGAGTCCGGGGCCGAGGCGGGACGGCTGATTCCCGCGCTGGCTGCCCGTCTGGAAGAGTGGCGGCAAGGCGGGTTTCACCTCAACCTGGTCTGCCTCAGCCGCCACCGGGCCGAGCGCCTGACGCAACTCCTACGCGCGGAGAAACTGGAAGCGGCCTTTACTCTGGAGCCCTCCTGGGAGCCGGGGGCAGAGGTGGAAATCACCGTGGGCGAATTGTCCGGGGGGTTCCGCCTGCTATCCGGGGGGCTGATCGTCCTCACCGAGGACGAGGCCCTGGGTTTCCGGCCCGAGAGGCGCCGGCGCAAGGAGTCACGGCCCCCCCAATTTCTCACCTCCCTGGAGGATCTGGAGGAAGGGGACGCGGTGGTCCACCTGGACCATGGTATCGGTATCTACCGGGGTCTGGTTAAGCTGGATGTGGGCGCGGAGGTCAACGATTTTCTGGAGCTGGAGTACCAAGGGGGAGACCGCCTCTACCTGCCGGTGGATCACCTCAACCTGGTGCAGAAATACCTGGGGGTGGAAGGAGTCAAGCCCCGGGTGGAACGCCTGGGAGGTAAGTCCTGGGAGCGGACCAAGAAGAAGGTCAAAAAGGCGGTGGAAAAGATCGCCCGGGAACTGGTGGAGCTTTATGCCGCCCGCCGGGTGCTGCCGGGCCATCACTTTTCGCCGCCGGACTCCATGTTCCGGGAATTCGAGGCCTCCTTTGAGTACGAAGAGACCTCCGACCAGCTCCAGGCCATCCAGGAAGTCCTGGCGGACATGACCGCGGAGAAGCCCATGGACCGCCTGATTTGCGGCGACGTGGGTTACGGCAAGACCGAGGTGGCCCTGCGCGCCGCGTTCAGGGCGGCCATGGACGGCAAACAGGTGGCCGTGCTGGTGCCCACCACCGTCCTGGCGGAACAGCACTACGACAACTTCTCCCGGCGTCTGGCCCCCTATCCCCTGGAGGTCGAGGTCTTGAGCCGCTTTAAGACCCATGCCGAGCAGAAGCGTATTTTGGCTGATCTGGCCCAAGGGAAAGTGGATATCATCATCGGCACCCACCGCCTGGTGCAGAAGGATGTGGCTTTTAAAGACCTGGGGCTGGTGATTGTGGATGAAGAGCAACGCTTCGGGGTGAAGCAGAAGGAGAAAATGAAGGAGTGGCGTCGCACGGTGGATGTCCTGACCCTGACCGCCACCCCTATTCCCCGCACCCTGCAGCTTTCTCTGACCGGGCTGCGGGAATTGAGCGTGATCAACACCCCGCCGGAAAACCGCCATTCCATCCGCACCTATCTGTGCCATCCGGAAAAA
>JAKAGH010000412.1 GCA_021817645.1 Deltaproteobacteria bacterium | reverse complement strand
AAAACTACTTGACACGAAGGAAGTGATGCGAGAGAAAAGCAGTACCTAACCAACCACAATCTATAGAAAAAACAGTCTTTATTACGTACAGCTTGCCACATCCGCAGTTATCCTTATGGGATAAAAGAATCCATATCTGATCTGGATATGGAAGGTTTTTGGTCTAGCCCGGCAATGGGCCAGCCAGATCATCCCCTTGTCCCGGTGGAGGTGGCAATTGGCCGTTTCTTCCGGCAAGACCCCGGCCAGGGTCTTGCGCAGACGCGACATCCTGGTGTCGACCTATCCGGATAACTGATTAAAAAAGGCCCGAAAACTCCTGGAAATCTGTTAGAAGGGGGTAGCCCTAACCTATCAAACAGAGAGGAAAAATCGGACGCTGGCGCATTGTAACACAATCTTTCAACATATGTACAAGTTGATTCCGAGACATCATTTTTCCAAGCTGGAGCGGGAGTACAGTACTGGTCGCTCACCCCGCACCGGGCGAGCTGCTTGGGGGAAAACCTCACGAGCAGTTCCTGGGGGGAGGGGCTGGAAACGGACCGTAATAAGTCAGATAACAGGCATCCCACCCCTCTCTTTAAGGGTTGACCGCGGTGGATGGACAGATTTTTTCATAGATTTAAGGTATACTTAACCCAAAGACTCGGGCAGGCAGTTCCCTGCAGCCTTCCCTAAGCCCTAACTTGTGTTGGGAAATGTGCTGAGAACAGAGCGCCGTAGAATTGCGTTCAAGGCACCGCCATCAACCATCCCAGGCTTTTATCTCACCCGGGCCATCCAAGGCAGCTTAAAGTCTTAAGGAAAAATGCTGGCACAGCCGGTTGACTTCTTTGTGAGAATGGTGCAAAGCCGCAGGCAGGGGCGAAGGCTCCTGTTACTGTTGGACTACGATGGCACCTTGGTGGAGATTGCCCCCCGTCCCGAGTTAGCCGCCCCTACCCCTGAGCTCTTGCAAGTACTGGCCCGCCTCATTAATCGGCTCGATTATGCAGTGGTGGTGGTCTCCGGGCGACCTCTGCACAATTTACTGAAATTATTGCCCATCCCTGGACTTAATTATCTTGGCTCCCATGGAGGAGAAGGCCTGATTGCCGGCAAGCCCTTGAATTTAAGCAGGGGGGAATCTACCTTACAAGAAATTTCCGAGTGGAAAAAACAGTTGTCCGGACTTTTGGAGCATGTTACCGGCTGGTGGCTGGAGGACAAACCCCAGGGTTTTGTCCTCCATTACCGGCAAGTCTCTCCAAGTCAGGAAGATCAACTCTTAAAGATCATCGAAAACTGGAAGGCAAGTGTAGTTGTGTCTGGGTCTTACCAGGTTCTTCCAGGGAAAAAGGTGATGGAGGTCCTGCCCTCAGGAGTAAGCAAGGGTGAGGCGATTCGGAAGATCTTGCTATCCTCTGATTTCCTTGGCCACTTTCCTGTGTATCTGGGGGATGATACTACTGATGAAAGTGTTTTTGCAATGATTCAGGAACAGGGTCTATCTTTCAAAGTGGGAGACGCAGAGCAGCCTACCAAGGCCACCCATTTTCTAACAAACCCAGCGCAGGTGCGGGAGTTTTTGGCCTTGCTCGCCACCCCGCGGGAGGAGAAATCGTGAAAATTAGCCCAGATCAGCCGGCCGAAAATCCTTTTTGGTTCCAGGAATGTTTTCTCATGACCATGCCCATCGGGAAAAAGGCCCATAATCTCAGGGAGCTGCTTCAGGGCCTGCGCGAACTTGACGAATCGGTCCTCTACTATCATATTTTTCAGTCCCGCCTGGCCATCAGCCAACCGGCGGAGGAATATCCCAACGAATTTGCCCGGTGGGCTGCCGACGCCTTGCAGGACTCCAAGCTGGCTGAGCAACTCAGTTCCTTTGACCCCTTTGACTATGACAATCTGTCCCAGGTCCGCCAGGCCGTCGTGGACATCCTGGAAGAGTATCTCTGGGACATCCCCTATGTGCCCTGGGCTCGCTCCGGGTTTGAGTTTCATTTCTGTGAGGCCTCCACCGTGGTGATGCGTTCTCAGATCCGGGCCCGGACCTTGCTGGAGTTCTGCGAGAGCCTGCGAAAAGTGGGGTTGGATTCGATGTATTATCATTTTTTTGAAGCCCGCTGGCGCCTGGGGGTGCCCAAAGCCGATGACTTTTCCTTCTGGATTGAGACCAACTTCGGACTGCCGGAGTTGGTTGCCGCCATCCGGGGCATAGATATTTACTTCTATAGCTTGAGAGAAATCCGGGACACCCTTTCAGGGCTGATCCATCAATATCTGGGAGAACTCTGTGATCGGACTCAATGATTATGCCCCCATCGTGGGCCAGGAAGTGATCGATCAGCTCCAGCGCCTGGCGGCGCGGCTGGGGCCCAGGCGGTTTTTCCACATCAACTCCACCCGTACCGGGGGCGGGGTGGCGGAAATTCTAGACCGGGCCGTCCCCCTCCTGCAACAGTTGGGGATGGATGTCAAATGGGAAGTGATCCAAGGAGATCAGGAGTTCTTTGAGATCACCAAGGCGATGCATAATGCCCTGCAAGGCTATAAGGTCCATCTCTCCCCCGCCATGCTGGATCATTACCGGGAGATTAATCGGGAGAACGCCCGCAAGTTTACCTGGGAATCAGATTTTGTCCTGGTGCATGACCCTCAGCCCGCTTATCTGATTAATTTTCTCCAGCCCCAGGCCAAGCACTGGATCTGGCGCTGCCACATCGATGC
>JAKAGH010000001.1 GCA_021817645.1 Deltaproteobacteria bacterium | reverse complement strand
CCGGGGCCTGACCTGGCCGTTCTGGGCTGCGAACATCATGGAGATGATCGAACGCCTGGCCTACTACGGCGTGCGCGTGGTCATCCCCATTTATATCGCCCAGGCGGACGAGATCGGCGGCCTCCACTTCACCCAGGGCGACAAGGGTTTCATCTTCCTGTGGTGGGCCGTGGTGCAGTCGGCCCTGCCGGTCTTCACCGGCGGCTTCGCGGATCGCTACGGTTATAAGCGGCAGGTCGTGGTTGCAGTCTTCTTGAAGTCACTGGGCTACGTGCTGATGGCCACCCAGCGCGAGTTTTGGCCGTTTTTCTACGGCTGCCTGCTGCTGGCCGCAGGCACGGCCATCTTCAAGCCCCCCATTCAGGGGACCTTTGTCAAAACGCTGACTACCGAGACCTCCGGCGTGGGCTGGGGGATTTTCTATATGGTGGTCAATGTCGGCGGTTTTCTGGGCCCGCCGCTGGCGCATTTTCTTTGCGGCTATTCCTGGCCCGCGGTTTTCTATGGTTGTGCGGTTTTGGTCAGCTTCAACCTGCTGTGGCTTCTCTCCTACCGCCGGGTGGATTCCGGGGCCGACCGCACCACCAACGTCTGGCACGTGGTGGCCACCACGGCCCGCCACCTCATGAACGGGCGGCTCCTGGCTTTTATGTTGATCGCCTCGATCTTCTGGGCCGTGCTCATGCAGCTCTGGGACATGCTGCCCAATTTCATCGTCGACTGGGTGGACAGTTCCTCCCTGGCGCAGCATCTGCCGGGGTTCATGTTGTCCCATGATCTCACCCGGGGCCCCCAGATCGCCCAGGAGTGGGTGATCAATTTCAATCCCTTTTTGATCATCCTCTTCGTGGCGCCCCTGTCTTGGTTGGTCAATAAAAAGATGCGGCGGCTCACTTCCATGTTCTGGGGCTTTGTCATCGCCGGGCTGGGGGTTTATGCCGCGGGTTCGAGCCGGTCCATTTATATCTGCCTGGCCGGCATCGCCTGCTTCTCGGTGGGGGAAATGCTGTGTTCCCCGAAGATGAATGAGTACCTGGGGGTGATTGCGCCGGCGGATAAGAAGGCGCTTTATATGGGCTACGCCAATATTCCCATAGCCCTGGGCTGGGGTTACGGTTCCTTTATCGGCGGGCAGATCTACGAACGCGCCGGGGAAAAGGCCGGACTGGCCCTGCGCTACCTGTCCGAGGTGCTGCAGGTGCAAGAGCTGCCGCCGCGCACCCAGGCGTTTACCAGGCTTACCGAGATCATGGGCCAGAGCCCTGCGGCGGTGACGCAGCTCCTCTGGGAGAAGTATGATCCCAGCCGCGTCTGGATGCCTTTTGCCATTGCCGGTCTTTTGGCCGCGGTGGCTCTGTTCGTGTTTAATCACTTTGCCAGGAAGTGGCAGGATATCAATGCCTAGAGGCGAGGGAAACGCCTAACCACATGTCACCCGGAGGTTCCATGGCGCACAGAAAAGTCCGCGTTGCCTGCTTGCTAGTGATCTCGCTGGCACTTATCCCCGCCTGGGTTGGGGCTGAAAATCAAAGGGAACGCCTGTCCTTCCCCCAAGGTCAGGGTGCGGCCACCCGCCAGGGGAGGATCAGGGGCTATGACGTGAAAGATTACCTTTTGCAAGCCCGAGCCGGACAACGTCTGACCATACATCTGCAAAGCCAAAATATTTACACCTATGCGGTCATATTTATAAAAAAGGGAGAAAGCTTGGAGAATCTGACGCCAGAGGAAAAAGAATGGTCAGGGGTTCTTCAGGAGACCGGCGATTATGTGATCAGGGTGCTGATGCTGCGGGCCGGCGCCAGAAAAGAGGGGGCCAAAGCAGACTATACCCTAGAAGTCGCCGTGCGCTAGTAACGCCGGAGGCTCGCGGCATTCACGGCTGCTGGCAGATTGCCCTGGCTGTCTGGTACCTGACTATTTCAGGGGGAAGCAGCGGTCTCCTGCAAGCCTAGTTTCAGCCTGAGGACATTAAACCACTCAAGGAGCAACCGGCAACCGCGGACCTTTAGCCCTGGCAGTCAGGCCGCCACAAACAATCGAATTGCCAGCAATCATAAATGCTCTGAAAGCAGGGGGCGTTCCCTTCTTTTTCCTGGATGGCCCGGATCAAATCGGGTTTGGCCAATTTCGAGTAATTCCTCACCCCCAGATCCTTCGCTTTGTCTTTAATTTCTTTCAGAATCATGGTCTTGCCTCCGGTGGTTATTGTTCATTAAATAAGTTCGCCTGCCGCCGCTGTCAACCACCTCCCGGCAGTGTCCGGCGCAGCCAGATCCAGGTGAGGCCCAGATACTCATGGATGGCGCTTTCGGCCCTGGTAAGCGATGCGGGGTTGGGGAAGAACATGGCAGGACAGAACTGCGCCGGCTGCAGAGATTCATAAGCGGTGGGCGCCGGAATGGGGCGCAGCCCCCGGTTCTCAAAAAGGCGCATGGCGCGCGGCAGATGGACCGCGGAAGTAACCAGGATGACCGTCTTGCGGCCCAGCATCCTGGCAATAAACTCGGCCTGCTCCCCAGTGTCCCGGGAGTCCGGTTCCAACAGGATATCAGCGGCGTTGACTCCCAGAAGCCGGGCCACCTGGCCCATGATCTTGGCCTCAGGCTCGGTATTAAAGACCGCGCCGCCGGATAGCAGCAGTTTGCGGCCCGGAAGAGAATGGTAGAGGCGCACCCCTTCCACTACCCGGCTTAGAGATATCCGGTTGAGTTGGCTGTTGGCTGGCAGAGACGGGTCCGAAACAGCTCCTCCCCCCAAAACCACAATCCAGGCGGGAGAGGGATCACCCCCGCTCCCCTCACGTGACAAGGCCTGGGTCTGGAGGAGGGGTGGATACTGTTGCTCCAACGGCTGCGTCAGCTGGGAAGTGAAAAAATAAGAACTCAACAGGAAGAGCAGAACGGTTCCCAAGGTCACCAGGGCCTTTCCCAGGCGCTGCCTCCGGGTGCCCCAGAGGATAACCAGACCCAAGAGCAATATCCAGAGGCACAGCGGTAGGGGGTACAAAAACGGCGCCACAATTTTTTTGAGCAAGAACATAGGTTATTCCGGAGTTAGTTGATAATCCTGACTGCGCAGGAAACAGGTGCCAACACCTCTTTAGCTGGGGCTCCTCGAAGTTTCTTTTCTTGAAGGAGAATCCTTATGGCGGCCATGATAGCAAATATTGTCCTGAAAAGTAATTTCTCTGTAGGTGGGGGGATCGTCAGCGGCAATTAACAGGTGAAAGGTGCTGTTACCAGCAAAACTTATCTCGGGGAAATTTATTGGCAAACATCGATTGCTTCCAAGGGGAAAAAGAGTCACCGGCAGCAAATTCAAGAATGTTTACTAAGTAAAAAAAAACGAAATCAAAACAAAAACCTTGACAAGATAAAAAGAATAATAAAAATTATATCATTTACGGAAAATAATTCTAGCAAAAGAGAGAGGAAGAATTTTATGGCTACGGAAGTGTTAAAGTTAACAGCCCAGATTGTAATCTCCCATGCATCAATGAGTGAACTCACCTCCACAGAGTTAGTGGACGAAATTAAAGAGGTCTATAATGCCTTGGCCTCTTTGGAAGGCGGGGCATTGTTGGAAGGCCCCGAGCTGGCAAAGGGCAAAGAAGTGGAAGGGGTAAAGAAGCCCTCGATTCCCCTCAAGGACATTGTCAAAGAAAAGTACGTGGTTTGTCTGGAGTGCGGCAAGAAGATGCGCACTTTAAAGGCCCATATCCGTAAGGCCCACAATTTAATGCCGAAAGAATATTTTAAGAGATTCGACCTGGATCCCAAGAAATATCCTCTAGTATGCAAGGAATATTCTGAGCAGCGCCGGAAGCTGGCGGTAGAAAAAGGCCTGGGCGCCAAAAGAGGCGCACGTAAAGCCGCCAAACCGGCTTAATGCAACGAAGTAATTTTTCCTAATTGCTCATTACCTGGGAGAGCAGAGGCATGCCCCCGCTCCGTCCCGAGGTTTTCAAGGGATCGTCACCGGTCCCTTTTTTTTTCAAGTTGGAAGAAAGATGATGCAGTCCCAGGTCCGGGAACCATTGCCCCCGCCATGCACTGCCGCCTGTCCGGTGGGCACCGATGCCAGGCGCTATGTGGGCCTCATTTACCAGGGACGGTATGAAGAGGCCCTGGAGGTCATCAAGGCCAATAACGTCATCCCTTCAGTCTGCGCCTATATCTGCGCCCATCCCTGTGAAGACGCCTGCCGACGGCAGTATGTGGAAGGCCCCCTGGCCATCCGGGCCCTGAAGCGGTTTGTCATGGACCAGACCCGGAAATTCCGCCGCCGCGGCTACCGGCGGGCGGCCCTGACCCGGCCCCAACGGGTGGCCCTTGTGGGCAGCGGCCCCGCGGGCCTGGCCGCGGCCCGGGACCTGCTGCTCCAGGGTTACCCGGTGACCCTGTTCGAGCGGGAGTCGGAGCCGGGGGGGATGCCCATGCAAGTGGTGCCGAAGTTCCGGCTCCCCAAGGCCGTGGTCTGGGAGGATCTGCATGAATTGGAGGCCCTGGGAGCTGAATTCCGCACCGGCCAGGCCTGGGGCCGGGATTTTTCCCTCAAGGATTTGCAAGAGCAGGGCTATCACGCGGTGGTGTTGGCCATCGGCTTGCAAAAGGGCCGGGGGCTGCCGGTTCCCGGCATGGACGCAGCCGGGGTGCATCTGGCGTTGCCTTTTTTGCGCCAGGTGGCCCAGGGGCAGGCCCCGCGGCTGGGTCAGAAGGTCCTGGTCATCGGTTGCGGCAACGTGGCCATGGACGCGGCCCGGGCAGTAAAACGCCTGGGGGCCCCGGAGGTGTTGATGATCTGTCTGGAAGCGCCCAACCAGTTGTTCGCCTCACCGGTGGAAACTGAACGCGCCAAGGACGAAGTCATCGACCTCATTTACCAATGGGCCCCCAAGGTGGTGCAGGCCGAGGGGGGACGGGTAACCGGGATAGATTTGATGGCCTGCACTTCCCTCTTCGATGCCGCGGGGCGCTTTGCCCCCACCTATGACGAGTCCCGGAGCCAGCGCCTGGCCGCGGACACCCTGATCTTTGCCATCGGCCAGGAGGCGGAACTGGAAGCCGCCCAGCAGGAAAACCTGGCCCTGGCCGGGGGCAGGATCAGGGCCGACCAGCAAACCATGGCCACTTCTCTGCCCGGAGTCTTTGCCGGAGGGCTTTTTTTGGCCGGGGAGATCTTCACTGGGCCGACGCTGGCCGTGGCCGCCGCGGCCAGCGGCCGCCGCGCTGCGTTAGCTATCGATCATTTTCTGCGCACCGGGGGGCACCTGCGCGTCACTGAGGAGTGCCCCCGGCCCATTTCCCGGTTGCCGCAAGAACAGGCCGCCAGCATTGACCGTGTCCCCACCCGGCCACTGAAAGAGCGGCCGGTGGCGGAGCGCCTCAAAGATTTCGACAGCGCCGAACTGGTCTATGAGGAGAGCGAAGCCTTGATTGAGGCGCGGCGCTGCCTGCATTGCGGCCGGGGCGCGGAATTGATCGAGCGCAAGTGCGTCCGTTGCCTCACCTGTGTGCGCTGTTGCCCCTTTGGGGTGCCAATGATGGAAAATTATGCGGTCTTTCCCGAGGAAACCTGCATTGCCTGCGGCTGGTGCGCCTCCCAGTGCCCGGCCTACGCCATCAATATCCGCCGTTTGGAGCCTGCCACCTGGCGCGCCAGGTTGGCGGAAATCCTGATGCAGGGCCCCCGGGAGGTGGTTTTTGCCTGTCTGCGGGGGGTGAGCAGCCGGGAGGAACTCCAGGCCCCGGATACCGTGTGGTGGGATTGTCTGAAGCTGCTGCAGCAGGAAGACCTGCTGGCTCCATTTGAAATGCGGGCCACCGGTTTGGTTCTCAAGGAATGCCGGGAGGGTTGCCGCCTGCAGACCGCCTCGTCCTGGCTCCAACGGCTGGTGGGGCGCACCAACGAGATTCTAGTGACCGTGGGGCTGGGGGAGAGGGTGCGCTTTACCCCGGAGTAGACGAAGTTGGAGCCTGGGGCAACGATAAGGGCACAGCCAGGCTGGGCGTTTAGACTTTAACTCTTTGCAAAGGTTGATCAAAACCATTTCTGGTGTAGTAATCGTCCAGCATGATCCGGCAATACTCGCAGTACTTGGGGTTCTTCTGGTCCAATTTCTCCAGGTTGGAGTCAAACCCCATGAGACACCCGTCCTGGCGGCAATGGGGCAGGCCGAAGGTATGGCCCAATTCATGGAGGCTTAACTTGATGAGACGGGTCATAAAAATTGAATGGGGTGCGCTGGTGCCAGCGGGGCCCTGCCGGGGACGAAACGTCGAAATGATGGCGGCTTTGCCGTCTAATTGGGCCTCGCCAAAAACGAAGGTAAATATGGGGATGTACAGATCCACAGCGGTTATTCCCAGAATCCGGGAAAAGTCCTGGTAGTCGTCGACGGCCAACAGGTATTCCAGGAGCTGCGTGGAATGGTGCTGGTCCCGGGCCACATGATAGACCTGCGCCGGCAGCGGCTTGGGAGGCAGTATGCGTACCGTCAGTGAAAGAAAATCGGCAATGGGCTGGCGCAAATGTTGGAGGATCTCCGGATCAACCGGGCCCAAGGACACCAAACCTAAAAGTGGACGCTGGGACATTTGCCTTTATGGCTCTAAGCGCGGGAGGCCGCCGGGTAATCCGTCTGTAAGGCACCAGGCCATAGGGAAAATTGCCTCCGCAACTTGGCGAATGGCGGACCCCCCTTTTTTCTTTAATTTAGCACGAATTTACCATCCTTGCTATTTTTGCGGGAAGGGCCGCGGGCCGCGGCGCGGGACCGCAGGCGCGCCGGCGCCGGGCTCTGCACCTGGAATTACGGTGCGGCCGGCCCGGAAGGAGGGGGAGGGATAATCTTCAGTAAATCAGCACTGATCCGATGGGCGATAATCTGGTTGGCGTCTTCGTTGACATGGCAAAAATCCAGATACACCTCATGATTGTCCCCGGCAAAGATGCCGCTGATATCAAAGAAATGGTAGGGCGCAAATTTTTGCTGATTTGCCTGCAGCACGGTATTAGCCTGGCGATATAAGGTCCCCAAGGGCTCGGTGGCATAGGTTTTTTCAAAAGGGGTCAAGTTATTTTTAGTGTAGATTACCGGCTGCCAATAAAATAGCGGCACGAAACCGTAAGCCTTTCCCAACGCGGTAATGATTTTAATATTATTTAAATAAACTTCGACGATATCTTCTTTCAAAGAATTGCTCTTTTGCGAGAATGGTCTCTCGTAGCTGAGTTTATTAGAAAAATACCTGATTAATTTGCCTAAATAAAATCTATCGAGAGTATTCAGCCAAAATACCTTCTTCAGCTTCCGGTAACGGGTGGAGATATTGTATTCCAGCTCCCTCTTCCATTCAAACTGGGTATAACCTGCGCTCTGATTCTGCAAGGCCGCATAAACATCATTATAACCGTCATAGAAGATCACGACGTCCGGGACATTGCCCCGCTCGAGCTGCTGGATTAAGTCGATCAGTTCCTGGGTATTAACATACGCAACTTCGCCGAAATTGGTTATTTCCGCGCTGATCTGGCGGGCGGCCAGATCCTGCCACACCAGGGAGGGGAGAGTGTACCGGTCCCGGACTCCCTCCCCCCACAAGGTGGACCCGCCGAACATGAAGATTTTCAGCTTCCGGGCAGCGTTGCCGGCGTTTTTTGCCGGCGGGACGGTGTAACGCCGGCCCTGGGCGTCGACATTGATATGCTTCCCTTGCAGAGGGGTTCTGCGCCAATAGACATAAGGCCGCCAGGAAGTATTGTAACTGGCGAAAAGTTCTCTATCGTAATCTCGCGCCCAGGGAGAGTTTTTATAGCTCTCGCTTTTTTGAAAATATTCCGGACCGCTCTTCGCCGGCAACAGGTGATAAACCAGGCCGCAGGTTACTTCCAAAAATAAGAGCAGCAACAGGGTGGCCCCGATAATCAACCAGGACGTTTTGAGAAAAAGACCGCAGGCCCTGGCAGATTTTTTTATCAAAAGCCGCCATGATTGCTGCTCGAGATTATTTTTGCTTGCCAATTAACTTCTCCTCATATGCTGACCCGGGAAGAGGAGGGGAGCAGGGTAGGGCGCCCCGGGTCAGGGCGCTCTCCGGGCTTTGAAACCATCGGCCAGGCTGGCTCCCCGAAAGGCAAAATTAGCCGGGCGATAGGCGCTGGGAAGAGGGGCATACCAGCATTTCCCCTTTCGGCTCCGGGGGAAATAGACCTGGTGGCCCTGGATGTCCTCAACGACCAACTGTTCCTGGGGATAAGGCGAAGGTAATAAGAGTCGAGGACCAACGGCAGAGATATCCAGGAGCCCAAACGCCACCAGAAAGTAAAGCAATAATAAAGACAGGGACCAGGGGAAAAATCCTGTTACCTGATAATCAAAGGCCTGAAGCAGAGGGATAAAGATAATGACCGCGGCAATCATGATGAACCCCATGCCGAAACGGGGATCGGGCGCGGTCAAAAACCAAAAGAGCAGGCCCGCGGCGGCCAGGAGATAGATAACTTTATATTGACCGATTTCTCCCCAAGTGATTTTGTGGACTTTCATTGGCCGCAGATGCAGCAGGCCGTCCAGCAGGATGATCAGACCCGGGAGGAAAATTTTCCCTAATTTGCTGCCGTAATCCGCGAGAGTCTGGTGACACCAGAGGGGCACCCACGAAAAAGCGCACTTTACCTGGGGTAACAGATAGCCGGGGTCCCGGGCAAAGGCCTCCACGGCCTGCTTCTCGGCCAGGGCCGCGGCCCGGGGCACCTGCCAATCAAATGGGAACAGGTCGAGCCCCGGCAGAGGGTAGACCAGATACCCCGAGAGCCAGATATTTCTGAGAAAATAAGGGATCACCAGGACTATCACGCCCCCGGTGATGATCCCCAGGTGGGCCGGCCGGCCTCGCACTAACGCCTGGTACGCCAGCACCACCAAAAACAAGGCCAACGGCAGGGCAGATAATTTAATGGTAATAGTCCAGGCCGCCAGGAGGCAAATGACCAAAGACCCGAACTGCTCCGGCAGGCCATCTGCTTTTTCCTGGAGTTGCAGGTAATAGATGAAAATGAGGCAAACCAATAAGGCCGCGGGTAGATCCGGAGTCGGGGACGACAACTGGTCTTTAAAGACCAAGAGCCCGGGGAGAGAAAGCGCGGCCCGGAGAATATTGCTGAGGCGATATTGGCTGGCGAGGAGATTACTCAAACCTTGCAGGCAAATAAAGGCAAAGATTAATACGAAAAAACCGTTCAGGACATAGAAGGGTTGGAGCTGCAAAAACGAGAAGCCGAAAAGGGCGTTGGCCGGAAACCAGGCGGAATTGAAGGCCAGCCGGCCGTGCAGGTTGCCCAATCCCGGCACCACCGGATATTCTTCAATCCAGCGGATGGCCTGGGCGTGGTACAGGCCGGTGTCAAAGGCAGAGGGGGTGGCCGCCGATTTGATCAGGATGAACAAAAAACTTAATAAAAATAAGAATAACACATATTTATTGAGGGATAATAACTCCCGCATGCCGGACTTCAAGCCCGCGATTATTTCCGCCCGATAAATGCCGCACAGAAGTAAAGCTCCCAGGAAAAGGAGGGCATCGGCGCCTAAGGCTATTTTTATCACCAGGGAGAGGTAGCCCGCTATCGTGGTTACTAAACATAATCCTAAAATAACCAGGAGAGGGAAGGATAACCTCCCAGAATCTTTTTCTGGCAAGATCGCCGACAACAACCTGCTGGCCGCGCAGCCATAAATAAAACAGAGGGCTCCTGCATAAAGCCAGATGATGAGTAGCGCTAACATGATCCGGAGGTCAATCCTGGGTGGCAAGGATAGCTTGAGATTCTAGTATTATACCCTGGTGGCACATCACCGGCCGCAAGTCACCTCAAGAAGCCCGGGCCACCGATCCTGGCCCAGCCATGCCGCCGCCTCCAACCTCCAACCCGGGGTCATGTTCCGGCAGCCCGGACTTGATGACCGACAGAACGCGGCGCCAGGTCAACTGGAGATATTCGTTATAGTCTTCGTCCCCATGCAGGGGGCGGGCCCAGTTGATGCGGAGGTCCCAAGGGGCCAGGGATTCTTCGAAGGTGAGGCGGGGGCTGTCGGCATGCACCGGCTGGGGATTGGTCCATTGCTTGAGAACCCGGCCCTGATAGACCAGCTCGACGCGGTCGAAGTCCAGGTCTCTGACCCCCGATTCCAGCAAAGACAGGAGGTCGGCGACCGACTTGGCTCTGGCGGCCCGTAATTTCATGAAGCGGAGGAATTCCCCCAGAAATTTGAAATGGGGGCGATTGCGCAGAGTGCGCAAAAATCCGCGTTCTCCGTAGAGCCGGAGCGACCAGGTGACCGCCAGCATCAGGACCAGGGTGAGAAAGCCGGCGAAAAACCTGATCCCGGGAGAATGGACTTCCAGCACCATAAGCAGGGTCAGGGTGCAGAGAGAGGCGCTGAAGAAGTAAAAAATTCCCACCGTGGGCCGGGCGGCCTTAAGTTTGCCCAACAGGCGATGGTGCAGATGGTTGCCGTCTCCCAGGAAGAGCGCCTGGCCGGTGGCCCATCTCCTCAGGACGGACAGACCTACTTCAAACAAGGGGATGCCCAGGGGCAGGAAAGGCACCAGGATCATGATGCTGGTCCCCAAACGCTGGCCGGGAAAGAAGGCCGTGGAGCTGATGGCCAGGGTGCCCAACAGGAACCCGAGCATCATGCTGCCCCCGTCTCCCAGGAAAATGGAAGCCGGGGGAAAATTAAACCGGAGAAATCCCAACAGGCTCCCGGCCAGGGTGAAACCGAGGGTGGCGGTAAAGAGGTCGCCTTTTACCGAGGCAATGACCGCACTGGTGAGGGCCGCGAAAAAGCAAATGCCACCGGCCAGGCCGTCTAGGCCGTCGATGAGATTCATGGCATTGGTGATGGTAACGACCGCGATCAGGAAAAAGGGGATGCCATACCAGCCAAAATAGACCGGCCCTACCCAGGGGATATTGGCCATGGTGACGGTATGTCCCCCCAGAACCAGGATGAGCCCCCCCAGGAACTGGCCGCCCAGCTTCTGCTTCCAGTTCAGGATCAGCCGGTCGTCGACGGTCCCCAGGATGAGAATCCAGGTGGTGCCCAGAAACAGTGATAACATCCGGGGCCACTCGGGGCGCAGCCGCGGCAATCTCCCCAGCAGGGCCAGGCCAAAAAAGACCAGAAAGGCCGCCATCAAAGGCAGGAATAATGCCCACCCCCCGGTCAGAGGCGTATCTTGGGGATGATGGCGTCTGCCGCCCGGGGGCGCGACCAGTCCCCATCTCTCGCCTAACTTCTTGGCCTGGGGAATAACCGCATAGGTCACCGCAAAACCAAAGACCAATAGTAAAACGGCCATGCCCAGGGGCAGGTTCATCTCAGCCACGAGGATCCTAACTCCGATTTAATAGCGATAGGTAAAGCTCTGCATATTGCGCGGCCAGGCGTTTAGGATTAAATAGCGTAAAAGCGCGTTTTTTGCCAGCCGCTCCCAACTTTTTCCGTAATTCGCGGTCGTTAATCAGCCGGATGAGCGCCTCTTTAAAGCCCGGTTCATCTTCAGAAGAAACCACATAGCCGGTCTCGCCGTCCACCACGGCTTCGGCGTTGCCGCCTATATTCAGAGCCACGCAGGGCAGGCCCGCAGCCATGGCTTCCAGGAGGGCCATGGAGAGTCCTTCGGAGAGGGAAGGAAAGGCGAACATATCCATAGCTCCCAGGACTTCCGGGATATCGGCCCGGAATCCCGGCAACCGCACCCTGTCTGTCAGGCGCAGTTGAGCCACCAAACTCTCCAAAGCCTGGCGCTCTTCGCCCTCACCGATGATGAGCATTTGCACCTGGGGAAACTGGGCTGCCAGATCACCGAACCAGCGCACCAGGCTGCCATAATTTTTGAGGGGCAACAGGTTGCCCACTGAACCCACTACTACCGCTTCCGGATCAAGCCCCAATTCCCGGCGCCGCGACTTGTGGACCGCGGGCCTGGTTTGAAAGGGAGCCAGGTCCAGGGCGTTGAGAATGGTGGAGATTTTCCCCTGGGGTAGTTGCAACTGCTTGATCACCGCTTGCCGGGCATTTTCAGAAACCGCCACGTATTGGGAAACCCAGCCCGCGCTGAAACGCTCCACCATGCGCACGGAGCGGGGAAATAAATCCCCCCCCAGCAGATATTCATCCACCCCATGAATCGTGTTGATGATGTGCTCGATTCCGGCTAACCGGCCGGCAACGCGGCCATAGAGATTAGCCCGGACCAGATGGCAGTGCAGGATATCCGGCGGCTCCCGCCGTAACTGGCGCACCAGAGGCCATAAAACCCGGAAGTCCAGAAAGGACGCGCCCATGGGGAAGACCTGGTACCCCAGTCCGGCTTTTTTGATCAGTTCCCGAGGGTCCTGGGCCGGCGCCGGCGCATACAGGGACCAGATGGAAAAGTCAAATTGCCGGAGGTCATGGCTCCGGATCTGGGCCATAATGCAATTGCTGGGGCCGTGGCTGGTCCAGAAGGAAGTGATGAGGTGATGAACTTTGATTTTATTCCCCGTCATGAATTCGACTCCAGCCAGGCCTGAAACATCAGGATATTCCACAGATGTTGATGCCACCTGGGACTCCCGGCCAAATGTTCCTGCCATTTGCCGCGGATGGGTTCGGGATAAAAAAAGCCGTCCTGCTGCAGGCGCTGCCGGTCCAGGAGGTTTTCCGCCCAATCCCTTAAAGGGCCCGTAAGCCACTCGGCAATGGGTACGGCAAAACCCATCTTCGGCCGCTCCACCAATTCCCGGGGCACATAACGGCACAGCAACTCCCGGAGCAGCCATTTTCCCTGCTTGTTTCTGATCTTCAGGGACAGGGGCAGCCGCCAGGCAAATTCCACTACCCGGTGATCCAGGAGCGGCACCCGGGTTTCCAGGCTGACGCCCATGGCGGCGCGATCCACCTTTACCAGGATATCATCCGGGAGATAGAGTCCCAAATCAAAATACATCAGACGCGGCATCAGGTCCGGCAAAGCCGCCAGGCGGCTTCGGTCCGTAATGATGGTGGGATATTCCACCGCTTCCCGGGCTACTTCCAGGGGCTGGTGCCATTGGGAAATCTGCCGATAGTAAATCTCTTCCGGGCTGCTGGTGCTTAAATATTCCGCCAACCGATAAATCTTTTCGCTATAAGGTTGGAGGCGCAAGCGCCGGGGCAAACCCGGCTCCAGCAGCGTCAGGAGCCGGTCCCAGAAGGCTGCCGGCAGCAGGGTCAGAAACTTGCCTGCCACCCGGCGGCACCACGCGGGCAGGAGATGGACCAGGTCCCAAATTTCCTGGGTGCGGACGTAGATGGGATAGCCGCCAAAGAGTTCATCACCCGCATCGCCGGTAAGGGCCACGGTTACCTGGCTCCGGGCCAGTTGACACACCAGAAATGTCGGAATTTGGGACGCATCGGCGAAAGGCTCGTCGTAGAGCGCCGGCAATCGGGGAATTACCCCCAGAGCGTCCGCCGCGGTCACATATAACTCGGTGTGGTCGGTTCCCAAATGACGGGCGACTGCCTGGGCATGGACCGCTTCGTTGAAAGCGTCTTCGTGAAAGCCGATGGTAAAAGTCTTGATGGGCCGGCTGCTCTGGGCCTGCATCAGAGCCACCACTGTGGAGGAATCTATACCGCCGGACAGAAGCGCTCCCAGGGGCACGTCGGCCACCATTTGTTGCTTGATTGCGTCTTTGAGCAGCCAGTCTAATTCCTCCAGGGCTTGAGCGGTGCTGCCGGCAAAAGGAGCCCGGTGCTCCTCTTCGACCACTTTCCGAGCTGACCAGTAAGGGATGGGAGCGGGGCATTCCCCGGGGGTCATTTCCTCCCAAGGCAGCCGCAAAAAGGTCCCCGGAGGCAGCTTGTGCATCCCCTGATAAATGGAATAGGGCGCGGGCACGTAATGGAGGCGGAGAAAAAGAGCCAGGGAGTTGCGGTCAATCATGCCCTGAAAACCAGGCCATTGGCGGAGGGCCTTGAGCTCCGAGCCGAATAAAAAAGTTTTCCCCTGCCAGCCGTAATAGAGGGGTTTCTCCCCCACCCGGTCCCGGGCCAGGGACAGCACCCTTTCTTCCCGGTCCCACAAGGCCAGGGCAAACATGCCGCGGCCGCGCTTGAGGGCTTCTTCCAGACCCCAGCGGCTGATGGCGACCAGCAGCACTTCCGTGTCCGAGGTGCTGCGAAAGCTCTCTCCCAGGCCCTCCAATTCCTTTCTGAGCCCCGGGAAATTATAAATCTCGCCGTTATAAGTAATGACGTAACGGCCGTCGGCCGAAGCCATGGGCTGACGTCCCAGGGGGGATAAATCGATGATGGAAAGGCGGCGATGCCCCAGTGCCAGTCCCAGGGCGGCATCAACCCAAAATCCGAAATCATCCGGCCCTCGATGGCTCAAGGTATCGGCCATGGGGCGCACTATGGACTCCAATTCTTCGAAGGTGCGCGTGGACTGGAGATCTAAAAAACCGGTAATGCCGCACATCAGGAATATCTCCGGAAAGGCTTGGGCGGGAAGGCCTTCTCAGGAAAGCAGACGTCGATAAATATTCTCCGTGTCCCGGACCATTTTTTCAATACTAAAGGATTTTTCTATCCGGCTGCGCCCGGCCCGGCCCATCTCCACGGCCCGGTCCGGGTTCTCCATCATTTTTTGGCAGGCTTGAGCCAGAGCCTCGGGATCCTGGGGAGGGACCAGGAGGCCGGTCTCTTCTGGGGTTACCAACTCCGGAGTCCCTCCCACTGCGGTGGCGACCACCGGTTTGCCCGCGGCCATGGCCTCCATGATGACGTTGGGCATTCCTTCCCATTGGGAACTGGAAACCACCAGGTCCAAAGCCGCCAGAATCTCCGGCACATCCGTCCTGATGCCGGTGAACCGGGTGCGTTCTGCCAACCCCAATTCCCGGGCCAGTGCCCGGGTCTCCTCCAACTTGGGGCCATCGCCCACGCAAACCACTTGAAATTTAGGGCCGCAAAGTCGGGTCAGGGAATGCATGGCCCGCAGAAAGGTGGTGTGGTCTTTCCGCTTGCCGACTATTGAGCCGATGATGCCGATGCTGAAAATGTCCGGGTCCACCCCCAGTTCCCGCCGCATGGCCTGGGGGGAGCGAAAGGTATCGAAGGCCTTAGGATCTATTCCATTAGGGACAACGAAAATCCTTTCCGGCCTGGCGCGTTTGGTCTTTGCAGCCATGGCCGCACCCGCCTGGCTGTTGGCCACTATTGCCACAGCTCTGGAAAACATCACCGGCTCCATCACCCTCTGGAGAAAGTTTTTTTCCTCACATGCCGGGGTTTCTATGTTCCTTTCAGAAATTAAATGGGGAACCCGGTTAATCTGGGCAGCTAGAAATGCGTAGATGTTTGCCAGAAAGGAATGAACCAGATCGGGGCGCCAGCGTCTGATCAGCGCCGATAAACTGAACAGGCGCAAGACATCATTCCGGGGGAGATATCTTTTCAGATTAACAATGGGGACATCGATGGATTGGTATCCGGGGATCACATCCCCAGGGTTCAGAACACACAATAACGGCTCGAACTGGCGGCGATCAAGACCTTGTAGTAAATAAAGCAATTGTCGTTCGGCGCCGCCGAAACCCAGCTGACCGATAACCAATAAGATTTTCCTCATGAACGCTTCCTAAAAACCGTTTCCATATCCGAGATATTTGTCCAGGATTAACCGTGAGAACGGCCTGAATTAAGGCTGAAGGACTTCACAAACTCTGCGGCGAATCTTTCTTCAGAACAATTTTCTTTGATCCACTCCCAGGAGCGCCGGCACAGATTCGCGTGTTGCTGCGGCTGGGCCACCATCTGGGCCATGAACTCCGCGATTTTGCGGGGGGCTTTGCTTTTAAAGATGGGAGGATCTTCCGGGTAAAAAGGGACCCGCGGGTCAACCCGCTCAAAAGCGGAAATCGCGACATTGGCCTGGGCCAGGGGCTCCAGGGCAGTGAATGCCAGCACCGGCGTGCCGAACTGGCCAAAGCAGAGCGCGGCCCCCTGGTAATATTGATCCAGTTGGTCTCGTCTCATTTCCCCGACCCATACCACCTGGGCGGCGATATTGAGCTCTTGTGCCAGGGCTCGGGAAGCCGCAACATTGGGACCTTTGTCCACCAGCACCAACTTGGCCCCCTGATCCCCGGAGAGATTCAGGTATTCCTTAAACGAATACATAATCACGTCATTACCTTTAGTGTCCGCAGATTTGCGCAGGCAGCCGGACCAGACGTGTCGGGTGGAGGAAAAGAAAAACCGGCTCGCACCGATTTTCGCCTCTATCTCCCGCCGGCTGGCCAGCTTTTGGGGGCCCAGGGTTTCCCACTCTGACAATTTTAAAAAATGGGGGAAAAAAAACATGGGCTTATCAGGGCAAACCTGGCGGTAGGCGGCGAACTGATAAGGCGCAATCATCACGGCTGTAGCATTGGCGAAGGCCCGGCTGGCTTCCCGCCGGAAGCGCAGCAGATACACCAATAATCCTTTGGGCCTGGCCCACCAGGGATAACAGTGGTTGAGAGTCGGCAAGAAATTGACCAGAAAATCCAGGTCGGACCCATAAGACCAGTAATGATAAGGCAAGCCGGCTTGCCGGAGCAGATAGGCCTTTTGGCCGGTGGCCAGGACGCGAGTGAGGTGAAATTCTTGTTGGACTTGACTGAGCAGAGCCATGACTTTCTCGTCAGACCACATTACCTCCCTGAACCTGGGAGTGAGATCCCAGGGAACGTTGGGGCGGCCGTAGTGGAATTGGGTGGAATCATGGGTATTATTGGGCCTGGCAATGGAGGCGTAATAGGTTTCCACCCCATGGGCGTTCAGGATTTCCGCCATGCGGTAGGGCAAGCCCCCCACTTCGAAGGAACAAAAGATCAGGTAACTCATGGTCTTCGAGGGCAGGGGAGATGGGAATAACCACGCCTGCTGCTCTTTCCCGAGATTTCTTTCATTATCCGGCCGCAACCCGTGAGCTTGCCGCTCCGCCGAAAATTAAATTTGCGTCTTTCTTGGCGCCTTGGCGTGAGGACTATCATTTGGAAGCAGAGACCACTTTTTTCAAGGTATCGCAGACCCGGGTCACTTCCGCCTCCGTCAGCCGGGGATAAAGGGGCAGGCTGATGGTCCTCTGGCCGATCTGATAAGCGTTGGGGAAGTCCTCGGGCCGGTAGCCGTAGCGCTCCCGGAAATAGCGGAGCACGTGCACGGCCCGGTAATTGACGGCGCAGCCCACTCCCATCTCCTGCACCAACCTGATGACTTCGTCCCGGTCCACCTGGGGCGGCAAAAGCACGGTAAGCAGATGGTGGCCGCTTAGCTCTCCCGGGGCCGGGGCCTCCAGAAAATCGAGGCCGGCCACGTCCGCCAGCAATTCCCGGTAAAGGTTTTCCAAATCCTGGCGCCGCTGGCGGTAGGTGTCCAGGCGGTCAATCTGATGCAGGAGCAGGGCCGCCTGGATGTCATCCATGTTGTATTTCCAGCCCATCATCTCCATGTCCCAATGTTCGTATTTCTGGGTATAGCGGGAGGAGGCGTTCTTGGAGATGCCATGGTGCCGGGCCGAGCGGTACCAGGCCGCGTCTTCCGGGGAACGGCACACCAGGGCCCCTCCTTCCCCGCAAGTCATGCTCTTGGTGGCGTAAAAGGAGAAACAGGCCGCGGCGCTGAGTTGTCCCGGCCGCACCTGGTCCCGGCTGCCTTCCAGGCAATGGGCCGCATCTTCCAGGAGCAACAGGCCGTGCTTGGCCGCCACCCGGGCAAAGCCCCGCATGTCCACCATCCGCCCATAAAGATGTACCGGCAGAATAGCCCTGGTTTTGGGAGAGACGGCCGCGTCCACGGCCTCCGGGAGGAGCAGCCCGCTCTGGGGGCAGACATCCACAAAGACCGGGGTGGCCCCCGCTTCCAGGATCGCCGTAGCCGTGGCCACAAAGGTCATGGGAGTGGTGATGACTTCATCGCCTTCACCGATGCCGTGCTTCAGGAGGACCAGGTGCATGGCCCCGGTGCAGCTGGTCAGGCCCACCGCCTCGGGGCTGTCCAGATACTGGGCGAGCTTCTTTTCAAAGGCCGCCACCTGGGGCCCGGTGGTGAGAAAGGTGGAGCGCATCACCTGACAGGCCCGGTCCAGGTCTTCTTCGGTCAGATTGTGTTTGAAAAATTCGATTTTTTCCATGTTGCGCCTGGATTCCTTAGTATTGCCGCACCGGCACGCCAGCCGCGCAGGTCCGGCTTCTCCACATCAGAGGGTATTTGGCCCTTATCATAACCTAAATACCTGCTATTGTTAACTCATACCAGATCGCCCGGAAACGGCAATTCTTCCGGGGGGCGGGCCCGGCAGCGGCGGACTCACGTGTCGGCCCGGCAGTGCTGGCACATGCGAGTGAGTCCCTAAAATTGCAGATTTCTTGATCACGAAATGGCATTAATCAGCCGCACGTATCCTGATTTCCATAATTCTCAACAAGGTGAAAGATATCCATAAGAATAAAATGGGGAAAATCGGGCGTAATTGCCTTTCATAAGCACTGAGCAAGGTTGATCCGCCTAAATATATGACAGATATTAAAAGAAGAATAATTATTTCAAATGGTACATTGTGGTACCTTGTTATCGTGGGGTAAATACATAAAATTGAGAGGACCACCAAAAACATATTAGGTATTAAATAAAAGAATGTTGTGGGTGATTGGAGTTTATAAGAAAAAGGATAAGAAAACAACAGGCGTCCCAGATTACACATCCAGTTTGCCAGAAATTTCTGCGGATGCGCCCAGATGTTTCTTAATCCTTGTTTCTTGAACTCTTCGTCCCGCTGCACGTTGTCCAGCGGGGCAATCCGGTCAAAAAATTGATGATGGTTGGCATATAACTGCGGCTGCGCATATACCTGACTCCAATCACACCAATTGCCAAGTTCGCCGCTGTAAGGAGTGGACATCCAATAGAGGGACATGCCCCCGGAAGTTCCCCAATAAAACATCTTACCGGTAAGTGAATAAGTATAAAAAAGATAGGGCAAACAGAAAAGCATGGCGATGATATTAACGGCTAATACTTTCATCACGCTCTTTTTTCGTCTTATCGCGGAGACTACAAAAAATATTGCGATTACTATTAATATCACATATCCAAATATTATTTTGGTCAGGGCGATAAACGCCAGGTACAAAGAGGCAATGACCAGATGAAATCTATTTGTGGCCTCATGTTGCAGAAGCTTGCAGAAATGGTAAATAAACCCGCAAATAAGAAAGCAGACAAAAGTTTCGGTCAGGATCATGTGTAGATCCCGCAAGATCGGCGGGTATAAGCCTAGGATATATGAGATATATAGGGCGTATTTCTGATCCAAATATATTTTTAAGGTATTGTAAAAGTAGATAACGGCAAAAAATAACAAAAAGGCATTCAGTATTTTGATGGGCAGGCCATCTAATTTCAAGATTACGAAGGGCAACAGCAGCAGCGGATAACCGGGGCCGCTCCAGAGATTAATGTTATCGGCGGGGCTATAAAAACCTTGGGATAAATTCCTGGCGAAAGTTACGTAGCGGATTTCGTCGTCCTGCAAATTATTATGGTAGGCTAAGAGAATGATAGCCACATAAAGCAGCAATAATGGCAGAAAATAAAATTTTGCCTTCATTGTTTAAGACCGATTTTGCTCAGTGAGATTCATCTAAGAAGAAAACAAGTTTTTAATTCGCAACTGCTTCAATTCCCTGGCCAGGGCCGGGATAAAGATCACCAGGGGATTCTTTTTGGAGATCAGATACAATAATCCCAGCACCAGGCCGAAACCCACCAGGCAGGTAACGGAGGTGGCCAGGGCCGCCCCCACCGCAGCATAGCGAGGCACCAAGATAAAGTTCAACCCGATACTAAAAACGGCCAGGATCACCGCGGAAGTAGAACCCAGGCCAAAAGCCCCCTTCTTGACGTAATAGGGGGCAACCAGGGAGGACAGCGGCAAAAACCAGGCCCCGATCATCAGGATGCGCAGCAGGTTGACGGAGGAAAGAAAGCTGGCGCCGCCATAAACCAGGAGGATCGGCCGGGCCAGGAGCATGATCCCCAGGACCATCAGACCCCAGGTATAAAAGCCCACCCGCAGGGCGCGCACCGTCACTTCGTAGTCGTCATCCCCGTGAATTACCCGGGGATAGAGGACCGTTTGAAAAGTCTGAGGGATAAACATCAGGGCCAGGGCGATGGCCAGGGAGACGGAAAAGATGCCGGTGGCCACCTCGCCACAATATCTGAATAAGATTAACTGGTTAACCTTCGTATAGGCAAAGGTGCAAATGGTGGCCACATGCTGCTTCAGCCCTGCGGATAAAATAATTTTGGCCATCTCCAGGGAAAAGCGCCCGCTCATGAGCCGGCTTTGCCAGGCCAGCCCCAGCAGCAGGATCACGCCCGCGAGTTGCATGATGACCATGCTCCAGAAGATAAAGGGCAGGGTCAGAAAGCCGCCGAGATAAGCGGCGATAATCAAGGCCGCTTGCACCAGGAGCTGGGCCATGCCGATGACCGCGGCGGCTTTGATGTTGCCCATGGCCTGGTAAAAGACCAGCAGGTTGCTGGCCAGCATGGAGACCAGGATCAGCACCGCCAGGAGAAAAACGTGCTGCGCCGTGGTGGCGGAGACCAGGTGGGACCAGTAATGCACCAGGACGCTTAGGCCCGCCACCGCCAGCAGGGAGTAGCCCAGGTTCAGCCAAAGGATGGTGGCGAACCGGGACGCGTCGTCCTCGCCGTAAGCGCTGCGATTGGCCAGATGATAAATGGCCGTGTCTATGCTTAACCCAAAAACCATCACGAACAGGCTTACCCAGGTCAGCACTTCCGCATAAATGCCCCGGCCCGCGGGCCCCAGGGAACGGTTGATGAGCGCGCCCATAAAAAGGCCAGCAGACATCTGTACGATTCTGCTGGCCAGCATCCAGAGAAAATTGCGTTTAAAGGCCAACCTGCATCCTTAATGATTTTAATGCAGTTCCCGCTTGCCCGATTTGGTAATGATGGGCACCGCCCGCATCCACAGCTGCTTTTCCCACCAGGGGCGGTTCTGCTCATACCACTGGATGGTCTGTTGCAGGCCGTCCTGCCAGCCGACTTGAGGCTGCCAGCCGAAGCGGCCCTGCAGCTTGGCGATATCCCCGGTATGCCTGAAGACCTGGCCCGGCCGGTCCCCCACAAAAGTGATGATGCTCTCGTCTTTGCCCATCAGGCGCACGATGTCCCGGGCAATGGAGAGAATGGAGCGGTGCTCCCCGGTGGCCACATTGAAAACCTGGCCGGCCACCTGCCCGGGGTCGGCTTGCAGGAATAAGTCTAAAGCCCGGCAGAGGTCGCCCACAAAGATATAATCCCGGGCCGCGCTGCCGTCGCCGTGCACCCGGATGGGCTCATCCAGGATACAGCTGGTGATGAAGCGGGGAATGGCCTTCTCCAGGTGCTGCCTGGGGCCAAAATTGTTAAAAGGTCGCAGGATGATGACCGGCAGTTCGTAGGTGGCCCAATAAGAATAAACCAGGCGGTCGGCCCCGGCCTTGGCAGAGGCGTAAGGGCTCAGGGGCAGCAGCGGGTGGTCTTCCGCCATCCGCTCGCCCAGGGCGGTGCCATAGACTTCCGAAGAGGAGATGTGAATGAAGCGCTCCACCCGGTCCCGGTATTTCAAGGATGCATTGGCAATGGTCTGGGTGCCCAGGACATCGGTCTCAAAAAAGAGAAAATTGTCATAAATGGAGCGGGTTACGTGGGTTTCCGCGGCAAAATGGACCACCACATCTGCCTGGGACATCAGGGTGTCCACCAGTTCGGCGTTGCGCACGTTGCCGTACCAGAATACCAGCCGGCCGCCGTTGGCTTCATTGAGATTCACCGGCAGGTTGTCGATGCTGCCGGCATAGGTCAGGGCATCCAGGACGATGATCTTATAATCAGGATACTTATTGTAGAGATAGCTGACGAAATTGCTGCCCATAAAACCGGCGCCGCCGGTAATCAGTACGGTCTTGCCCATCTACTTCGGCTCCCCCGAATTTTGGTGGGTCAGGATGGCCAAACTCTCATCCCCACAGTTAAAAAGAAGGTCGATAATCGACAGGTTGGCAATAAAATCTCCGTAAAGCTGAGGATACACCGGATGGTGGTAATCCTGGTAAACCACCTCGATCCCCTGCTCCCGGAACGCGGCCGTCTCGATATAGTTGCGGCCCGAGGCCCCTTCATAAAAAGTGGCGGCCCCTAGTTTTTGGCAGATGCCGATCAGCCTGGTGATCCGGTCACCCGTCACCTCCAGGCTGGAAGACCTGACGATTTTCGCCGGGTCGATCCCCAGGAAGGCCGCCAGGTGGCGGAGCAGATGCAGGTCCAGGTCGATGAGATATTCCCAGTCCCGCTGGTAAGCCTCGGCAAAAAAGTCGATATAACGGCTGAAAAAAGGCGCCCTGGCGTAATTCTGCCGGATGGAAAAAAGATGTTTCTTGCGCCAATTCTCCCGATTATTTACTTTCACTTCCAAGATCAGCGGCCCCTGGGAGAAATTCACCCGGACGGGGACGGTCAGCCACTGGGGGCCCTGGGGGGTCTTGATCCGGTTGCGGTTGCGCCAGCCATGCTTATCATACTGCACATCATCATAAATCACAAAGATATCGGTGGCGTGCAACTGCTCCCAAAAACCCAGCCAGGGCAGATAGCCGGGCTGGAGGATACCGATTATTTTGCCGGAGGCCGGAAACTGCGAGTTGGTCATTTTGCTGTTCCGAAGAGATAGTCCTCACGCAAAGACGCCAAGGCGCAAAATAATGGAAATCAAAGGCAGTCCCTTCTCAACAAAATTATTCCCTAAAACAACAAGTTGTTTTAGGGTGGGCACTGCCCGCCAATTCCTTGACTGCCTGATTTATCAACTTTATGGCTGAGCCAAGTCCCTTGAACGGGTGGCGAGAGAGATTTCAGCTTTGCCGGGACTGGCGCTTCATTTCCGCATCCCGCAGCACCTTCCAGTAATTGTATTGCCAGGACCGGTATTTCCAATCCGGGCACCGGGAGCAGATGGCGATCTCTTCGCCCCGCCGGGCCAGATGCAGGTCCCGGAGATGTTGAAATTCCGGCCCATTCCAAATCTCTTTAATGGACCTTTCTCTGATGTTGGCAAATTTTTCGGCAAAAGCGATATCTTCTCCGCACAGGGTCACGTCGCCCCGGGAGTCGATATTGAGGCGCTCGAAGAGCCAGGGGCAGGGGATACGCTGCTCCGGGGGAAGATAGGGCGAAGGGTCCGCCGATAGGTCTTCGTTGTAGCCCCAGGTGAGGTATTTGCGGATCTGCACCTTATCCACCAGGCGCGACCAGTGGGCCTCGGCCGCGGCCACATCCACCCCCTGCTGGTTAATGACGCTGACAATGAGGCGGGTGCCAGCATGCAGGCGTTCCCGCAGAGCCGCGGCCAGGCGCACGCTGGCATTGAGCCGGTCCCAATCGAGGCCGGGCCGCACCAGGCGGTAGGTGGCGGCATCGCCCGCGTCCACGGAAAACTCGATGGCGTCCAGGTCCGCCGTGATCAGCGCGGTGAGAGACTCCTCGGTAAAGCGGGAGCCGTTGGTGATCAGCCCCACCCGGGCGCCCCGCTCCTTGGCGTAAACCATGAGCTCCACCGCCTGGGGGTGCAGCATGGGCTCGCCGCCGCCGGAGATCCTCAGCATGGCCCCATGGGGGCCGCATTCGTCCGCGATCTGCCGGAAGAGGTCCGGCGGCATGATCAGGGCGTCTTTATAAGTGGCCCGGATCTCCGAGTTGTTATAGGGGCAGTTGGGACATTGGGCATTGCAGACATAGACGAAAGACAGCACCACCATCATGGGAAAATCCCGGGCTGCCTCCCGGACGGTATAGGTTTCCTGGGTATGTAGTTCGGTCATGAACATCCTGCTTGCGCTTGGGGTTGGGATTGGACATAGTCCGCATAGCCGGATTGCCAGTCCGGGCACTCCCGGCACATCTCCGGCAGGGCGTCGAAGCGGCCTTCTTTATGGAGGCGGCGATACTCTTGCAGCTGGGCATGCCACAATTCCTTGATAGTATGCTCCCGGGCATTGCCGCACTTCACCCGGCAGTGAACGTCCACCGCACACAGGGCCACCTCCCCGTCCGCGCAGATATTGATGGTCTGCATCAGCCAGTAGCAGGGGCGGCGCTCCAGCGCGGCGTTGGCCTGGAGATTGTTGGCCTCCACCAGACCGGCCCAACTCACTTTGGGGCGGATCTTGACGTTCACCCCCGCCCGGCTCCAGAACGCGGTGAAGCTCTCCACTTCGCTTTCATTAAGTTCGCTCACCACGAATTGGACGAACAATTTCTGCCGGTCCGTACCATACTTTAAGAGCAAGTCCCGGTATCCCAGAGTCTGGGCCACGGCCCTGGAGAAATCCCCACCCACCCGGATACGGTTGTAAGTCTCCTCCGTGGCCGCGTCGATGCCCACGTACATGGCGTCCAGCCCGGCCTCGATTACGGCCCGGGCCCGGCGCGCGGTCATCAGCACGCCGTTGGAGTTGAGTACTACGTCCTTTAATCCTTGCTCCTTGGCGTAGCGGATGCGTTCCGCCATATCCCGGCACATGAAAGGGTCGCCGAAGAAAATCTCCCAGACCCGGGCTCCGGGGTTTTCCCGGGCAATCTCGTCGATGAGGCGCTGATACAACTTAAAATCCATGAGCTGGATTTTCCGGAACTTCTTGACGTTCTGGTGGTCGCACATGGAGCAGCGCAGATTGCAGGCGTTGCAATTATCGAGGAGGATCACCCGGGGGAAATCCTCGGCCTCGGCGGTGCGGTCCGCGCGGCGATGGTCACTTTTAGCCGGCATAATCTTTTTTTAAAATTGACATGGCCAGCACATCGAGATAATTGCCCTCCAGGAAATAGTGCTCCCGGAGCCTCCCGTCGACGGCGAAATTGAGCTTTTTGTATAGGGAAATGGCTGGTTCGTTGGTGCTGCCCACGTGCAAATATATTTTGTGCAAATTGAGGTCGCCAAAACCAAAGCGCAGCATGAGCCGCACCACTTCGGTGCCCACCCCCTGGCCCCAAGAGCCGCGTTCGCCGATCAAGATCCAGAATTCCGCCCGCCGGTGCAGCCAATCGATCTGGTAAAAACCCGTGTTGCCGATATGCTCGCCGGTGCCCAGCAGCTTGATGGCGAACACCATCTTGGCGGGGTTCCGGGCAATGTCCTCCAGCCACTTTTCCTGGTCCATCCGAGTCACCGGCAGCACCCGGAGCATCAGGGCTTTGATTGCCGGGTCATTGACCCAGCCCTGGGACTTGGCCAGATCCTCTTTCTCCAGGTGGACCAACCGCACCTTTTTGCCCATCATCATCAGATTGCCCCGCTTATCCCTTCCGGCATATCGAACCAAAGGCAACAAACCATCTATTTAATATACTAATTATATTGTGATTATTTTACTAAAACCAAGAACTAAAAACTGTATTTTAACGGCCATGCTGCTTATAGAATAAACCGAAACAGAGTAAATTCCAAATTTTGGCTTCCAGCCCCGGCTTCCCTTCTCTAAAAGCCCCTCGCAGGTTGACAATAAAGTCCCGGTTAAACACGCTATCTGGGAGCGCGTCCAGGCGGCGCTCCACCCAGTCTTGCAAGCTGCCGCGCATCCAGGAGTAAACGGGCTGCACAAAACCTTCCTTGGGGCGCTGCACCAGCTCCGCTGGCAGCAGTTTGGAGACCGCGAGTTTGTGGAGGTGTTTGACCACGCCGTTTTTGATCTTCAGCCTCCCTGGCAACCGGTCCGCAAAGTCGATGAGGCGGTAGTCGAGATAGGGGCATCGCACTTCGATGGCATGAGCCATGGAGAGCCGGTCCACAAAGGGCAGGACCTGGTTGGGCAGCAGCTCCAACTGGTCCAGCTCCAGATTTTTGTTCAGGCTATCCCTGGCGCTGAGACGGGGCTCCAACTCCTGGTAAGGGTCCGGTTGGCCCGGATTCGCGGCGCGCTGCAAGAAATCCGTAGTCAGCATTTGCTGGAGTTCGTCTTCCTGGAAGACTCCCAGGCGGCGGCGCCAGACCGCCAGGCTGGGAGAGGCGATGCGTTGCAGGAAGGCAAACTGCTCGGGGGTGTCAAAAGGGGTTAGGGAGCCGCGCTCTGTTCCGGTCAAGTCCTGCCAAGAAGCCTTGCCGCCGGCGGCCAGGCCGAGGTAGCGCTCCAGGGGCAGGGCCAGGCGGTGGGCCAGGTAACTGCCGAAAAGTTCGTCCGCACCGTCTCCGGATAGGGCTACTTTGACATGCTGTTTAATCAGGATGGAGAGAAAAAAAGTGGAGACCGTGCCGGAAAAAGGCTCATCAAACGCGGCCATGATTGCAGGCATTTGCTCCGCAAACTGGGCGGCATTAATGATGTATTCATAGTGCTCGGTCCCCAATTGTTTCGACATGGTGCGGGCGAAATAGAGGTCCTGGGATTTGCCCACAAACTGGCCTTCCGCCTTATCCTCATAGCCCAGGCAAAAGGTTTTCACCGGTTGCGTCTGGTTCTGGCACATCAAGGCCACCACCGCGGTGGAGTCCACCCCTCCGGAAAGATAGGCGCCGTAAGGCACATCGCACTGCATCCGGATTTTCACCGCGTCTTGTAGGAGTTCCAACAAATGCCGGGCTGCGTCCTCTTCGGTGATATCCTCCAGGACCGCACTGAAATCTGGCTGCCAGTAACTGCGGCAGGCCTTGATCTGCCCGGATTGCCAGGTCAGGAAATGGCCCGGCGGCAACTGGCGGATGTCCGCGAACGCGGTGTGGGGGGCGCTGATGTTCTTCAGCGCGAAATAGCGGTACAAGGCCCCGTAATCCAGGTCTCCGGAAATTAGGGGATGAGCCAGAATGGCCTTGATCTCCGAAGCAAAGACGATTTGCCCGTTTTTCACGGCGTAGTAGAGGGGCTTCTTGCCGATCCGGTCCCGGTAAAGGAGGAGTTTCTTATCCCGAGTATCCCACAGCGCGGCGCCGAACATGCCGTTGACCCGGTGCGGCCAGTTTTCGCCGTATTCCTCGTAGAGGTGGGGGATGAGTTCGGTGTCGCTGTGGTGGGTGCGGAAGCGGTGGCCCCGTTGCTCCAGTTCGTCCCGCAAGACCTGGTGGTTATAGATCTCACCGTTTTGCATCACCACCAGGGACCGGTCCTCGTTGAACTGCGGCTGTTTCCCCATCTCCACGTCGACGATGGCCAGCCGCCGCATCCCCAGATTCACCGCGCCATCGTGGTAAAAGCCGTCGTCATCCGGGCCGCGATGCCACAGGCGTTGGGTCATTTTTTGGAGCGTGGCCGGGTCAGATTCCCCGGTAAAACCGCAGATGCCGCACATAAATTACCGTTTTCCGTTTTCCGCTAAAAAAAACTGGTGTGGTTAAATATGAGCCTTCGGCTCAACTCAAGTTATAAAAATTTCGTAGCGGCGGGCGTCTCGTCCGCCCGAGTCAGCGCAGGCGAGACGCCTGCGCCACCATTTATTCCTTAAAATATTGCGTCTTTCTTTGCTCGTTTGCGTCTTTGGGTCAGGAAAACTTTTCTTGCCTCACCTCACCGGATCGAGCGTTGCGGCAGGCCGCGGTATTTCCAGATAAATTTCGCCAGGCTGACCAGATGGTAGCGGAGGAAGCGCCAGCGCCGGGTGCTGTCCCGCTGGCTGTGGTGCCGGAAGAGCACCTCCGGATAGGAAACCACAGAGAGGCCGGTCCGCCAGAGATTGACGCACAGGTCCACGTCCTCCATATAAAGGAAAAAGTTTTCGTCGAACGCGGGCGCGCCTCCGAACGCAGACACCCGGAAAAACATGGCCGCGCCGTAGCCCCAGTCCACTTCCAGGGGCCCCTCAACCGGAGCATCCAGCATCAGGTGTCGGCGGTAAGGCTCGGCAAAGACGCGGCGAAAGAAACCAATCCTGACAGCGAGCAGGGTCTTCCAGGTGTAAAACTCCCGGCAGGCCAGAATAGGTTGCCCCTCAAAGGTCACGGAGCGCGGGATCAGGCAGCCCACCCGGGGCTGCGCGGCCATATAAGCCAGGGCCTCCGCCACTTTTGCCGGGGTCGCCAGGGCCAGGTCGGGATTGCACAGCAAGGCCACGGCGTTCTTCTCGCCGATCTCCCGCAGCCCCCGGTTTAAGCCCGCGCCATACCCGGCGTTCTTCTGATTGATGACTTGCAGCGGGAAGGGCGCCGATAAGGCCGCCAGACTCTCTTCCGGGGAATGGTTGACGATAATCAACCGCTTCAGAAACGGCAGCGCCGCCAGGGAAGCAATGAACTCCGGCAGATAGGACCCCGCATGGTAATTTACGGTAATGACGTAGAAGGGGGGCAGGTCGCTCATTATTAGTTCAAGGTTCAAAGTTCAAGGTTCAAGGTTCAAAGTTTGGGGCCGTTGGCCTCTCCAGGCGACATGGCAAATCCGTAGCGGCGTTCGTCCCCACCCGCCTCGGCAGCACAGGCGAGACGCCTGTGCCACCAACTAACCGGATCAATCCGGGACGGTTTCTCATCGGCCTGCGGCCCATCCATTTTTCTTGCGTCTCTCTTTGCGTCTTGGCGTCTTGGCGTGAGGGAAACAGTCTTTCCCCTTAATCCCGGTTCCGGGGGATCAGCCCCAACAGCAGGTGGAAGAACCAGCACACCTGGGGGTGCAGCAGCAGGTCATAAACCAAAAAGGTCAAAATTCCCGCGGCCAGAGGCAAAAATAAAGCCAGGGGAGGAATGCCGCCGCCTGGCGGACCCGCGCCGCTCATCCTCACCAATCCGGCCAGGAGCTTGATGAGGGCAAAGGAATACAGCAAGAGAAAAGGAAAGCCCACGCCCACCATAAAAGTCAGAAACATATTATCGGCGACGATAATGCCCTGCAGCGAGTGGCGAAACTTCTCCCGGGTCACGTAGGGATATTTTATAGCATAATCCTGCAAAAATTCCTCCCGGGGCGTCAGCAGGCCGATGCCCAAAAGGGGATGCTGCGCGGCGATATGCCAGGAAAACATCAGGTATTCCACCCGGTAGTAAGCCGGCTCATATTGCAGGCCGGTTCTTTCCGGGGGCAGATGGCGGATGAAATAAACCAGGATGGCGGACAGGGCCAGGAGAAGCAGCAAAAAGTATTTTAGGCGCATGCCGCCGAAAAAAACCGCTAGCCCCCCTAGGATCAAAGGAATAGCCATGGCCGAGCGCAACTGGGTCAATAGCAGGAGAAGATAACTCAAGGCAATGAGGAGCACACCCAGAATTTTCTGGGGAGAGCGGCCCCAGAGCAGGGCCAGCGGCGCAAACCACAGGAGCATCACCTTGGTGGCCAGGGAGTGATATTTGGGATCCATGGCCGTGGTGATCTGGCCGGTCACCCCCCGGGAGACCAGGCCTATCAGGACGAAAACGCCTAACATCACCAGACTGAGCAAGAGAAAGGCACGCTTTCTCAAGGGCGCGGCCAGCAGGATTCTGGCCCCCCAGAATCCCCCCAGCGCGGGGGCCAGGAGTGCGAAGCCCCGTAAGGTATTGGTCCGGGGCACCGCGCTGAGAAAGCCGCTGGCCAGCACCAGGGCCGTCAGGATCAGGCACAGGGCCAGCTCCCCCCGCCTGCGGGACCAGGCCCCTTTTTTTGCCGCCCAGACCGTCGCGGCCAGGGACAGGGCGGCCAGTGAAGCCGAAAACAGATTGGTGCGTTCCCCCGGCAGCAGCACGATGGAGGGCTGGAGAAACATCATCTGCAGGGAAGTGGCGCAAAAGAGCAGCCAGGCGATCTTTTCCGCCAGGCCGGATTGATCCTCTGCGGCAGGCAGGGGCTCATCCCGGGACGGCTTACCCGGCCCCAGCGGCAAGAAGTTTTCAAACCATTTCATGGCGTTGATAACGGTAACATTGATTATTTTATTCTGAAAAGATTGGCCTCACGCCAAGACGCGAAGGCGCAAGGTAAGACGCAAAAAATATTTATATCTAATAGGCCAGCCAACGGCTTGGGAGCGCTGCCTAAAATTTTTCAGCCCAAAAAATTCATCTCCCGCCCCAGGCCTTGCTCCTTAGCCCGGCGGTAGACGGCAAAAGCCAGGGCCAGGTCCTGGATGATCAGGCCGGTGGAATCGAAGACGGTGATTTCTTCCGGCGCGGTGCGCCCCGGCTTCTTCCCGGCCGCGATCTCCCCCAGGGAGCCGTAAATCTGCTCCGGTTTGATCTGCCCTTTCCCCAGGGCGACGTTGATTTCGCCGGAGTGCGACGCCTGGGCCCAATCGTCCACCACGATCCTCGCGGCCTGCAGGATGGCCGGGTCCAACTCCTGCTTGCCCGCGGCGTCCGCGCCGATGGCGTTGATATGAGTGCCGGGCGAGACCCAATCCCGCCAGACCACCGGTTGGTTGCTGGGGGTGGTGGTGACCACGATATCCATCTCCCGGACCGCGTCCGCGGCGTCGGCAACAGGACGGGCCACGATTCCATGGGTGGCCGCGGCATGATCCGCAAAGGCCTGAGAATGCGCCAGATGGCGGTCAAAAACAAAAACTTCCTGGATGGCCCGCACTTTCAGAATCGCAGCTATCTGGGTGCGGGCCTGGGCCCCGGCGCCGATGACCCCCAGACGGGCGGCGTCGGTCCGGGCCAGTAATTTGGCGGCCACTCCCCCCGCGGCGCCGGTGCGGAAATCTGTGACGCGGGTGCCGTCCAGGTCCGCGAACTCCAGTCCGGTGTCCGGATCGTTCAGCAAAATCTTGGCCATCACCGTGAGCAGGCCTTGGGCCGGGTTGCCCGGATGCACATTGACCCATTTCAGGCCGCAGATATGGCCCTCCGGCAAAAAGATCTCCCCGTACATGGCCCGGAAATCGCCTTTCTCCAGGGTCAGGTAAGACTTGGGGGGCATGTTCACCCGGCCTTCGCCGTAGGCCCGGAAAGCTTCCTCGGCCGCAGCCAGGGCCAGGTCCATGTCCAGGACCTGCATCACTTCCGGACCGGTCAGGACAAGGCTCATATTTCCTCCGTATATAGTAGGAAGTCAGTTTTCAGTTTGAAGTTCCAGGTTAAATACGGAATATCAGGCGTCAAGATACCAGGTTTCGAACTGCGAGGCTATTTCCCCCATTCCCTTTCTTGGGTCAGTATCTCCTCTATCTTCTGATGGAGTTCTGGAATCTTATTTTGAACGACATCCCAAACAATATCATAGTCAACCCCGAAGTAGTCATGAATGAGACGATCCCTCATTCCCGCTATTGAACGCCAATTTACCTCAGGATATTTTTGTTTTAATTCATTTGGAACTTTCTTCGAGGCCTCGCCGATGATCTCAATGCTTCGCACAAAAGCCCGCTTCAATGTCCCGCTGCCCATGAAGCGGTCTTTGCTCAACCCTTTACTGTCAGAGATCAGATATCCGGTTTCATCAAGGATATGGCGCAGATATTCAAGCGGCGAGAGCGGCATATTCCACCTCTTTTAAAATATGCGGCCCGATATAAGGACTGAGGGATTCCAGCGTCACCAGTTCAATTCTATGCTGCAAAATTTCCTCTAGCAGAAAGGACAATTCCATAAAGGCATCAAAGGTTTTCTGTCCCGCCTCAAATTCCACCAGCAGATCAATATCGCTGCCGGAATGTTGTTCTCCGCGCACGAATGAGCCGAATAACCCAATCCTGCTTACCCCAAGTGCCTTGAGGCGGTCGCGGTTTTGGCGCAGGGTCTTCAATACGTCCTGTTTTGTTTTGATGGCCTCTCCTCCCATCAGAAGCTCCGTATTGTGCAGTTATGATAACACTTTTTCTTCAATTCAGGTGGAAAACCAACTGCGCCAGGCCCGGAAGGATCTTGGTACTATCCGGTGATGAGACGGAAAGTTCGAAAATCTTCAACGAAAGATGCCCGAGACATAAAACTTGAAGTTTGAGCTAATCTTCTCCAAACAGCGGCACCACCTCAAACTTATTCACATCCACCAACCCCAGGTCGGTCAGTTTTAACGCCGGGATCACCGGCAGGGCCAGGAAGGACAGGGCCATGAAGGGATCGGGCAGTTCCCCGCCCAGGGACCGGTAGGCCGCCTGTACGCGGCCGTAAGCCGCGGCTACTTCCTCCAGGGGGCGGGGACTGATGAGTCCGGCGATGGGCAAAGGCAGGTCCGCCAGCACCTGGCCCCCGGCCACCACCGCCAGGCCGCCTTTAAGCTTAACCAGATGGGCCACGGCCCGAAGCATATCCGCTTCATCCGCGCCCACCACCACGATATTGTGGGAATCATGGGCCACTGAAGAGGCCAGCGCCCCCCGCTTTAAGCCGAAGCCCTGGACCAGGCCCAGCCCCAGGTTGCCGCTGCCGTGGTGGCGCTCCACCACCGCCAGTTTCAGCAGGTCTTGTAACGGGTCCGCGGCCAGGCGGCCATGGCGGACGGGCGCAGGCAGGACTCGTTTCTCCGTCAGCAGTTGGCCGGGAATGAGGCCGATGACCTTGACCAGCTCACCCCCGGCCGGGGGAGAAAAGGCCGCCAACTCCGGCATCTTGACCCGCATGGTCGGCACCGGTGTTGTATAAGGGGGAAATTCTAGACCGCCGGTAAGACGTCCTCCATCCACCAACAACTTGCCGTTTTTCAAGACCTTGTCGATGTGGAAGGTCTCCAGATTCTCCACCGCCACCAGGTCCGCGGCCAGGCCCGGGGCCACCGCGCCCCGGTCCCGCAGCCGAAAGTAAGAGGCAGGGTTGAGGGTGGCCATGGTCACGGCGGCCAGGGGGTCCAGCCCCAGAGAAACGCTCAGGCGCAGCAAATGGTTCAGGTGGCCGTGCGCCAAAATATCTTCCGGGTGGCAGTCGTCCGTGACCAGCATGGTGCGACCGAGGGAAGCCGGGGTGACCGCGGGCAGCAGATCGGCCAAATTTTTCGCCAGGCTCCCTTCCCGGAGCATGAGGTGAAAACCCAGTTCCAGTTTCTCCCGGGCCTCGGCCAGCTGGGTACATTCGTGGTCGGAGCCGATCCCCGCCAGCCGGTAGGCATTCAGACCCTTGCCGGAGAGCAGGGGGGCGTGGCCGTCCACGGGCCGGTGGGGGAAGAGGGCGATCTTCGCAGCCAGACCCGGATCGCCGGCCACCACTCCGGGAAAGTTCATTACTTCCGCCAGGCCCAGGACCCGGGGGTGGCGCACGTAAGGCTGGAGGTCCGGGGCCTCCAGCCGGGCCCCCGCGGTCTCCAGGGGCGAGGCCGGGACACAGGAAGGGAGCATGAAAAAGATGTCCAGGGGGAGTCCCTCACTGGCCGCCAGGAGGTAATCCAGGCCCTGCGCGCCCCAAACATTGGCGATCTCGTGGGGGTCGGCCACCACCGAAGTGGTGCCCAAAGGCAGGAGGGCCCGGGCCAACTCCCGGGGCGTGAGCATACTGCTCTCCAGGTGCAGATGGCCGTCGATCAGGCCCGGCAGGAGAAAGCGGCCCGAGAGGTCCAGCCGGGGGCCGGAGTATTCCCCCAGGCCGACAATCACCCCGTCAAAAATGGCCACGTCCGCTTGCCGCCATTCGCCGGTATAGACGCCGGCCACCTTGGCGCCGGCGAGCACCAAATCCGCGGGCACTTCACCCCGCGCCGCCTGAAGCCGCTGCTGCCATCGGTTGAGATCCATGGATCGCGTGACCTCGGAAAATTGGTTAGCAGGGAGACCTGCAGGGGTGCAGCTCCCATTTCTCCCTAAAAATCTTCTCCACCATCTTATTAGAAAAAGGCCGCGGTGCAAAGATAACTTACGAGGGGAGAGGAGGAAAAGGGAGAAGGCTGCATCCCGGGGCGGGACGCCATCGCACCTGCCATCTTGTCAACCCGGCGCCCACGGTTAGGAGCGGTTGGGGCCGGGGATCGCAGTGCGGCGCGCCACCGGCATCTGCCAGGCACAGGAGAGTCCCATAAAATTCAGAGTGTCGAATAATTGACAATCATCTAGCCAGTTATTAATTTTTGAAAAATCTTTTTAATATTCAGTCCTCAACAGGTGCCCGAAATGCCTTTTATTTGGGATAAATTTTATAATATCGGCATAAATGAAATAGATGCTCAACATGAATCATTTGTAAATCTTCTCAATCGAGTAAGTGAAACTTATGAAAATATGTCTAACTCTTTGGGAAATGATGAAGTCAAAATGAAGATGTATTTAGATGTATTAAACCTGAGAAAATACGCATTTAACCATTTCTTAACGGAAGAGAAATATATGATTAGTAGTAAATATCAACAATATTTTGAACATAAAAAACAACACGATGCTTTTATAAAGAAAGTATTTGAATTAGAAGAAGCTGTGATTAATTCTCAAGAAATATCTCCGCAAAAGTTAATAAATTTTATGTTAAGTTGGTTGGAAGGACATATCCAAAAGGTGGATAAGGCTTTCGGCAATTATTATAAAGCAATGGTGGGGGTGAAGTCGTAATCAGCGATGTAATGCCAAATTTATATTGACCTGTCACTAAACGAAAGAACAACGGCGTGCACCGGCGGTTAAATATTAGCCGCCGATGCACGCCGATACACGGCGGTACTCTCAATTTGCTGCTCAAAGAAGTGAACTTGGTATAAGTTTCTGCTGACCGGAATAGAGGCATGGACCATCTTTTACAGTATTATGCTGCTCTAGGCATAAAAGCCGGCGCCTCCTTGCCAGAGGTGAAGCTGGCTTACCGGCGCCTGGTCAAGGCCTGGCATCCGGACCTTTTTCCCGATGATCCCTGGAGGCAAATGCAGGGGGAGAGACGGATGCAAGAAATTAACACCGCGTATCAGCATTTAATGGGTGAGTTTCCGGCTCTGCCGGCCAGCAGGCCAGCAGGCGGCCTGGGGGATGATGCCTACGTCATTGGCATCAACGAAATTGATAAACAACATGAAATATTTCTGAAAATGTTTGAAAAGTTCAGAGATACTTATGCATCTCCTTCAATCATAATAGTGGATAAAGACGTAAAGATGAAAATATATCTCTATATCTTGAATATGAGAAGATATGTTTTTAAGCATTTTATGACCGAAGAAGAGTATATGATTAAGTATGGTTATCCAAAATATTTCGAGCATAGGGAAAAACACGATGAATTTCTGAAGAAACTGATGGGGCTTGAAGACGATTATTATACTGACAATCAGCTATCGCCTAATAATATCAGCGATATTATCTCATCATGGATTGCAGGGCACATTAAGATGATGGACCAGGAATTCGGTAGGTATGTTAATGATATAGCTATGGTTTAGGTATTTTGGTTTACCCCCTCGCCAGATCAAGGTATCAGTTCCCCAATATTTTCCCCTCCTGATCCGAGCTTTTTAACGAAGCTGTGCGCCGTTCCGAATGACAGTTTAATACAATTCCCTGAAAAGACCGCACCGTGACAGAGAAGAATTTGTTCTTTGCTTTTTTGCGGCACCACGCCGATTCTCAAAAATGTCTCACCGCGGGCGGGCCCGGGAGAGGTCCAGGGCCATTTTCACTTCCGCCAGGTTCATCTGCAGACGCCGGGCGATCTCTTCGGTGGAGCAGCCCTGGCGGTACAGATTCTCCACCTGGACGCGCAGGGACACGCCGCTTTCCCAGGGGGCCGGGGAGTCGCCGGGGGACTGGGTCCTGGACCCTCCCCGGGAGAGATTTTTCTGGAGAGCCGTGGCTTTCTGTTCCAGTTGCCCTAGGAGTTCTTCCAGATGCTGACGCCGTTCCTCCATAACTGCGGCCAGTTCCGCCATCTTGGCCGCGTCTTCCCGGGAAGGCAGCCCTGCCTGCATCGCCATGATATTCTTGTACCAGGACCTGATCCGCAGCAAGGATATCGCCACCACTACAATCAGGCCCAGTTCCAGGATCATCTGGATGAAAATCCAATATTCCATGTTTTTGGCAGACACGACTTTTCTCCGCAGTCAAACTTTGATGTCGATGTGGTGTTTCGGCTTCCCGGGTTCTTCCGGAGCCGGGGTCTCTTCTTCTACTAGTTCTTCTGGTTGGGGCTCCGCTGGCTTTCGTTTCTGGGCAAAATATTGGGGCCGGGACTGGCCCCCTTTTTCCCGGACATGGTCGCTGATCAGGTTCTGGTCAGGGGGGATAATAGGAACCCTCCCGGACGAATCAATGCCATCCATGGTCTTTCCTCCCTCTAGGGGAGCAAGAGGTAGCTTTGATCCACCTTAACGGCGGTAACCGCCTCCTGCCCCAGGTAGCGGTTTACTAATCCGGCCAGGATTTTCTGCTCGCCGTTTCCTGCCAGGCCGGGGTCATGCTCTTTACTTACCAAAAAGTCGTAGACGATTTCTCTGAGACGCGGCGCCTGGGGGTCAACGACCCCCTTCACTTCCGGTTGCGCAAATTCCAGGGCCAGGGCCACCCGCAGCACCCGCACCCGGGGGCCTTCTTCCTCAATCAAATAAAAGGGGTCCAAAGGCAAGGAATTCCCAGCCCCGGTTTTCTCCACAATCTTGCCCTGCACGACCGGCAGGGAATTCTCAGTCCCTGGTTTCTCGCCGATCTTGGCCTCCACGATGGGACCGGGCTGCGGGGGGGCTATTTGCTTTATCTGGCCCCAACTCTGCTGGACTCCGGCACCCCAAGAGAAGGCCAGCACCAGACAGAAGGGGAACACGCGCAGCAGCAAGCGCCGGCACATTTTATTTATCTCCAAATTGGAAATGGTCCCGCAACTTGGCCCGGAGGCGCAACATCGCCTGGGTATGCAACTGGGAAATGCGGGATTCGGTATAGCCCATGATCTGGCCGATTTCTTTCATGGTCAGTTCTTCGTAGTAATACAGGGAAATCAATAACTTTTCTTTATCAGGCAAAGCCTCGATCCCCCGGACCATGACCTCCTGGAGCTGGGAGAAGTGTACGGCCATGAACGGATCCCGGATATTTTCATCCTGGAGGATTTCGGGCATATCACTATCCGCGAGTTCGGCGCTGCCGCTGATCGCCTTCCACACCCCCTCCAGTTCCACCAGAGAAACCGCCTTGGTCTCGTCCAGCAGCTGGTAGAACTCTTCTATGCCTATGCCCAGGGCCTGGGCTATTTCCTCCGGCTCGGCGGGCCGGCCCAGGGTTTTTTGTAATTCCGCGTAGGCGTTTTCCAGAAGATGAGTCTTTTTGCGCACCGATCGGGGGATCCAGTCCAGGCTGCGCAGTTCGTCCAGGATGGCGCCTTTGATGCGGAATTCCGCGTAGGTCTTGAAACTGATGTTTTTGCTGGGATCGAACTTGTGGATGGCGTCAATCAAGCCGATGATCCCGGAGCTGATCAGATCGTCCAGGGAGATATGGGACGGCAGGCGCAACGCCAGGCGAGAGGCGATGTACTTGATCAGAGGCGCATATTGCAGCACCATCTGCTCTTGCCAGGAATTATCCACCTCCGCGGGCCAATACTCCGCAGACATGTCATGGGCCAATGCTTGTTTTTTCATTTCTGTCTCTTCCACTGGAACCTGCTAAATCTGGTATTGCAGCAAGCGCCGCCAAAAGAACTTGATATTGCCGTCCATTTCATCAGGCGCGGGCATTTCCCACAGCCTCCGGGCCATCTGGAGAAAGGACTTGGCGACCCGGGATTTGGGATACAGAGTCAAAACCGGTTGTTGCTTCAAGACGGCTTTGGAAACCGCATCGTCATAGGGGATATGGCCCAGATATTCCAGGGAAATGTCACGGCCCAGGAAACGTTCCGACACTTTCAGCAGAGTGCGGTACACCGCCTCCGCTTCCCGGGGTTGGGAGAGCCCGTTCACCAGCAGCTTAAAACGCCGCTCGTTGTGCTGCGTGGCCAGAACCTTGATCAAGGCGTAGGCGTCGGTGATGGAGGTGGGCTCATTATTGGCCACCACCAGCCGCTCGGAGGCCGCAATGTTGAAGAACAGCACATTGCGGGAGATGCCGGCCCCGGTATCGATCAGCACCACATCAATGCTCTCCGAATAATTATCCAATTCGTTCAGGAGAAACATCTTCTGGTATTCGTCCAGTTCCGCCAGATCCGGGATGCCGGAGGAGGCCGGCAGAATCTTCATGCCCCCCGGCCCCTCCACCAGGACCTCCGGCAGGGTTTTGCGGAGCTGCAGTACGTCATGAATGGTGTACTGGGGAGCCAGTCCCAGGAGGATATCCAGGTTGCCCAGACCCAGGTCTGCATCGATAAGGAGGACCTTGAGCCCTTTTTGGGCCAGGGCCACACCCAGGTTGGCCACCACGTTGGATTTGCCCACTCCACCCTTCCCGGAGGTTACGGCAATAATCCGCAAAGGCGGCGGGGATGGCGCGGACAACTCTGGGGTCATTTCGTCCAGTTCGTCCGGGTCATTAATAAGTATGGTTGGTTTCATAAACCACTCCCATTGATCTCTGGAATCGCGCTTAGCTCCGGCGCCGCAGCAACAACTCGGTCACCCGCCGCCGGGAAGAAAGTTCGATGTCTTCAGGCACCTGTTGGCCCGCAGTCAGATAAGAAACGGGCACCCGGTGACGGCACAATTGGTTAAAGATCGCGGAAAAGTCGTTGGTTTCGTCAAGTTTAGTAATGATATAGGAAGAAATGGGCAGAACACTGAAACGCTTGATGGCATTAATCAGATTGCTTTCTTTGGTGGTGGCGCTCAACACCAGATGATTTTCCAATTCCGGCAATTCCCCCAGGGATTCCTGCAATTCTTTCTGCAACGCCGGGGCATAAGGGCTGCGGCCGGCAGTGTCGATCAAGACCAGATCCAGATCCGCCAGCTTTTCCATGGCCTCCAGCAATTCCTGGCGCTGGTGCACTACCATCAGGGGCTGCCCCGCGAGCCGGGCGTATGCAGCCAACTGGTTGTGGGCGCCCAATCTCTGGTTGTCCATGGAAATCAATCCAACTTTATGTTTTTCAATGATACCAAATTTTGCCGCCAGTTTGGCGATGGTGGTGGTCTTGCCCACACCGGTGGGGCCGATGAAGGCCCAATAGCGGGGCTGGCCATCTTTGGCCTTCCAGGGGTCAACCACTTCAAAGGCCTGCATCAAGTAACGGCTGGCCACCTCTTTGAGGGTGAGCGGCTGTTCTCCGGGTTGTTCCAGCATGCCCTGCACGTTATCCAGCCAACGCTGCAGGAAGCGCTCATCCAGCCCGGACCTGGTGAGGAAGCGGTAAAACATGGTCAGTTCTTTGTGCTGCATCAGCCAGGAGGGCGGACCGCTCTGCCGCACCCACTGGTGCAGCAGGTCCTTGACTTCTTCCAAATCCTCCTGGATTTGGCTGACCGGAGTCGAGGGTGACGGGAGCCATTCCGTCCGGCCATCGCCGTTGCCGTCCCCATTGCTGGGGAACGCGGTCATATCCACGGCTGCGGTCACTTCCACCCCCGGCCGCCGGCCCCAGCCGGCCTGGTTCTCTTTGAACCACCGGGATTGGGTGGAGAGGATCACCGCTTCCGGCCCCAGCTCCTTTTTCACTTGAGACAGGGCATCCTTCAAGTCCCGAGCTAAAAATGTCTTAAGCTTCATGGCTTAAACTCACTACTCCCATGGATTGGATAGTGGCATCGGTGACCAGCTCATGGTGGGACAAGACCCGTAAAGTGGGCAGTTGTCTTTCCACCAGGCGCCGGAGATGCCGCCGTACTCCGGGAGAACACACGATAATGGGTTGCTGGTTTAGGGCCGTGGCCTTTTCCGCGGCCTCCTGCAAGGCTTTGATGATTTCCTGGGCCGTATCCGGGGCCATGGCCAGAAAGACGCCGTAATCCGTCTTTTGCAGGCTGTCCTTGATCAGGTCCTCGATGAAGGGGTCCAGGGAATAGACCATGACTTTGTTGTCCGGACCCTCCAGGGGTTTGGTCAGGGCCCGGCCCAGGCGTTGCCGCACATATTCCGTGAGGATGTCCGGGTCCTTGGTGTACGGGGCGTAATCCGCCAGGGTCTCCAGGATGGTGAGCATATCCCGGATGGAGATCCGTTCCTGGACCAGGTTTTGGAGCACCTTTTGGATGCCGCCCACGGACAGCAGCGTGGGGGTCAGTTCTTCCACGACCTTGGGGTTGGACTGGTTCACGCGGTCCAGGAGTTTTTGCACGTCCTGCCGTCCCAGGAGTTCATGGCAGTGGGTGCGGATCACCTCTGAGAGGTGGGTGGCGATGACGCTGGCCTGATTGACCACGGTATAGCCCAGGTGTTGGGCTTCTTCTTTCTTGCTGGCGTTGATCCACAGCGCCGGCAGATTGAAAGTAGGTTCCCGGGTGGGAATGCCTTCGATCTGGCGCAGGGTGTCTCCGGGGTGCAGGGCCAGATAATAGCCGACCATCATTTCGCCCCGGGCCACTTCCACCCCCTTAATGAGGATCACATAGCCCCCCGGCTTGAGCTGCAGGTTATCCCGGATATGGATGGGAGGCACAATCACTCCCATCTCCGTGGCGAATTGCCTTCTTAAGGCCCGGATGCGTTCCAGCAATTCGCCGTCCTGGGATTCATCCACCAGGGGGATCAAGCCGTAGCCCGCCTCTAACTCCAGGAGGTCCAGGGTCAGAAGGTTTTCCATGGGCTCCGGCCCCTTGGCCTTAACTGGAGCTTTCTTGGCTTCGATGGCCGCGGCCTCGGCCTTTTGCTGGGAGTTGCGAGCCGCGTAGGCCACGCCTCCGGCTAACAGGGCGAGGACGAGGAAGGGCACATGGGGCAGGCCCGGAACCAGGCCGACGAGGAAGATGATCCCCGCGGCCACGCTCATGGCCTGGGGTTTCAGGGTGAATTGCTTGGCGTATTCATCCCCCAGGCTGGCTTCGGATGCGGCCTTGCTGACGATCAAACCTGCGGACGCGGACACCAGCAAGGCCGGGATCTGCCCCACCAGACCTTCACCGATGGTCAGGAGGCTGAAGGTTTGGGCTGCGTCCCCGAAGCTCATGTTGTGTTGGGCCACGCCGATAATCAGGCCGCCTATGATGTTGATGGCCATGATCAGGATGCCGGCCATGGCTTCCCCCCGGACGAACTTGGACGCGCCGTCCATGGCCCCGTAAAACTCGCCTTCCCGGGACAGGGCGGCCCGCCGTTTCCGGGCCTCATTGTCATCGATATAGCCGGCATTGAGGTCGGCGTCGATGCTCATCTGCTTGCCGGGCATGGCATCCAAGGTGAAGCGGGCCGCAACTTCGGCGATCCGGGTGGACCCCTTGATAATAACGATGAAGTTGATGACCACCAGGATTAAAAACATGATGCCGCCCACTACATAATTGCCCCCCACCACAAAGCTCCCGAAGGAGCGGATGACCCGGCCTGCGGCCTCCATTCCTTCATTACCGTGGAGGAGGATGAGCCGGGTGGAAGCCACGTTCAGGGAGAGGCGGAATAAAGTGGTCACCAACAGCAGGGAAGGGAAGATAAAGAATTCAATGGGCCGGACGGTGTACAAGGATAGCAGCAGCACCATCAGGGAAAAAGTGATGTTGAAGCTCAAGAGCAGGTCCAGAGCCAAGGCCGGTACGGGAAAGATCATCACCAGGAGGGTGATGATGACCCCCGCGGCCACAACTATCTCGCCCTTGTTGACTCCGAATCCCTGCAGCGCAGAGGCTTTCTGGGTCAGAGGCATGGTGGTCATCTCGCCCCTCCCGCCGCCGCCCCGGTCCGCAGCCGGTAAATATAAGCCAGGACCTCAGCCACCGCCCGGTACAGGTTATTGGGGATGGTCTTGCCCACTTCCACCGCGCGGTAGAGGGAGCGGGCCAGGGTCCGGTTCTCCACCCGGGGCACTCCTGCTTCCTGGGCCACCGCGATAATTTTCAGGGCAATGAAGCCCCGGCCTTTGGCCACCACCTGGGGAGCCACCATGGTGGCGCCGTCGTATTTCAGAGCCACCGCGTAATGGGTGGGGTTGGTGACCACCACATCGGCGTCGGGGACGTCGGCGATCATGCGCTTGGTGGCCATCTGCCGCATGAGGCTGCGGATGCGGGCCTTGACCTTGGGATCGCCTTCCGTCTGCCGCATTTCGTCTTTGACTTCCTGCTTGGTCATTTTCAGGTTCTTTTCAAACTGGTAGCGCTGATAAAAATAATCCAGGGCCCCTAACACCAGCAGAGACAGAATGATGCGGGCGCAAACCCGGAAAGTGGCGCCGGTCAGGGTCAACGTCACCTGACCCACCTCCTGGTTCAGAAGAGGCAGCATATCCGGGAGTTCCCGCTTGACGGAGTAATAGGCCACCGCGCCGATGAGGGCGATCTTGGCGATGGATTTCACCATCTCCACGAAGGTGTTTAGCGAAAATAAGCGTTTTAACCCCGAGAAGAGCTGCAGCCGGTTGAAGTCCGGAGTGATGGGAGTGGTGGAGAAGACTTTACCCACCTGGGCGTAAGTGCCCAGGACCGCAGCCGCGGACAGGCTGATAAAAATCGGGGTCAACATCCCGCCTAACGTGAGGCCGAAGTTCATAAACAACGCGGACATCTGATTCGGGCCCACGATTCCGGGGCGGATCTGGCCCAGCGAGACCCGGAGCATTTCCATAACCTTGCGTCCCAGGACCGGTCCCCAAATGATGAGGCCCAGCAGACCGGTAAGGAGCACCAAAGCCCCGGACAGATCCCGGCTTTTGGATGCCCGCCCCTGATTCCGGGCTTCGTCCCGTCGCTTTGGGGTAGGTTGCTCTGTTTTGTCCTGGTAATCGTCCGACATTTCTTAATCCGTTTTCGGTTTCCGGTTTCCGGTTATTTCTTTAACCGGAAACCGGAAACCGTCTTTTACCCGTGCCAGGCCTTCAGAACCTGGGTCAAAGGGTGTTGCATCCAGGAAAATTGCCCCACCACATAGGGACCGATGAGCATCAGGGACAGGGAAAGAAAAACCAGTCCCAGGGCAATGGTCAAAGGAAAGGCCAGAATCATCACCTGCACCTGGGGGACAGTGCGGGCCACCAGGCCCATGGCGATTTGCGTCAAAAACAGGATCAGGATCACCGGGGCCACCAGTTTCACCATCATTTGATACATCAAGTGGCCCAGGGGCACCAGGATGTTGAAAAGGCCTCCCGGCATCAACCCCGCCCCCCCCACCGGCACTTCCCCAAAACTTTGGGCCAGGACCGCCAGGACCAGGTGGTGACCGTCCGCGGCCAGGAAGAGCAGCGTGGCCACCAGCAGCATGATATCCCCCATCACCGTGGTATGGACGCCGCTGTTGGGATCGATCAGGTTTACCATGCCGAATCCCATCTGGATCCCCAGAAAATCTCCGGCCATCTGCACCCCGGAGAAGATGAAGCGCACCACCATGCCCAGGGATAGGCCCAGGAGCAACTCCCGGAGCACCAGGCCCACCCCCGCCAGCCAGGTCTCGGGAAAGGGCGGCAGGGTGCCGGCGACCACCGGCGTTAAGGCCAGGGAGATCACCAGGATGGAAAAAACCCGGATCTGAACGGGAATGAGGCGGCTATCCCAGATGGGCAAAAAGAAGAGGATGCACCCCACCCGGGTCGCCACCAGTAAAAATTGTTGCATTTTCAAGATCAGAGCGGGCATCCGCGGCTCCGTTAACGCACGTAATTGGGAATATTGTTAAAAATTTCCAGGGTAAACGACATCAGGTGATTCATGATCCAGGGTAAAAGCAGGAGCAGACCCACAAAAATGGAGACAATCTTGGGCACAAAGGTCAGGGTCATTTCCTGAATCTGGGTGGCGGCTTGCACCAGGCTGACCAGGACGCCCACCACCAAACCGATACCCAGGATGGGCAGGGACACGAGCAGCGTCACCTGCAGGGCCTGCCGAGCCACACCGATCACTGTTTCCGGACTCATTTCTTCTCCCTTTTCCGGGTCATTGAAAACTTCGAACCAAAGAACCAACCACCAGGTTCCAGCCGTCCACCAGCACAAAAAGCAAAACCTTAAACACCAGGGAAATCATCACCGGGGGCAGCATCATCATGCCCATGGACAAAAGGACCGAAGCCACCACCATGTCGATGATCAAAAAGGGCAGGTAGATGAGAAAACCGATCTCAAACGCGGTCCTGAGCTCGCTGATCATAAAGGCCGGGATCAGGGTGGCAATGGGAATGTCCTGGGGGGTTTTGGGCCGGGGCGTCTTGGAGATGTTCACAAACAGCCCCAAATCCTTTTCCCGGGTTTGTTTCAGCATGAAACCCCGCAAGGGTTCCAACCCCTTTTTCACTGCCTCTTCCCCGCTCATCTGCTGGTTGATATAAGGCTTGACCGCGTTTTGCTGGATGTCCTGCCACACCGGGGCCATGATAAAGACCGTAAGAAACAGGGCCAGGGCAATAAGAATCTGGTTGGGGGGCATCTGCTGGGTGCCCATGGCCTGGCGCAGAAAGGAAAAGACCACTGCCAGCCGGGTGAAGGAAGTGACCATGATCACTATGGCGGGGGCCAAGGAGAGAACGGTGAGGAGCAGCATGAGCTGCAAGGACAGGCTCAAACGCTCCGGGGCCAGCATCTGGTCCAGACCCAGGCTCCCCAGGCCGGTTGCGGGCGCGGCCCAGGCGGGCCTGACCTGCAGGCAGAGTAAGAACAGTAAGATAGCCTGAAAAATCCTTGCCTTCATCCGCGTCCTTCTTTCCCATTTTTTAAAGGGAGTGGCGCCGCCGGCGCTTCCGCCTGGACTTCCGGGGCCAGGGAAGTGACCAGTTGCAACTGATCTCCGGCGCTGGCCAGGAGCAATCTTTCCTTGCCCACCGCCACTATGATCAGGGCCTTTTTGGGAGCCAGATAATGGGTGGCCAGCACCTGGATTAACGGGGACACCCCTTGGGGGCGCAGAAACCCGGATCTCTTCCAGAGATACAGGCCCAGAACCAGCAAGCCCATCATCCCGCTCAACACGGCGGCCACCCGGATGAGATGTTGCCAGAAAGGAAATTCCGGGGCCGCGGCGTTGGCGGCAGCCAGCCCGCCTGCATCCTGGGCGGCAGCCCACAGCCCGCCCCAGCCCCCAAAAATCCATCCCCCGAAATCCATCATCATCCGCCTCAGGTCAACTGCTTAATACGTTCCAAGGGACTGATAACATCCGTCAGGCGGATGCCGAACTTCTCATTGACCACCACCACTTCCCCCCGGGCGATGAGCTTCTGGTTGATCAGGATCTCCAGGGGTTCTCCGGCCAGTTTGTTGAGTTCGATCACCGAACCCTGGCCCAACTGCAGGAGGTCGTTGATGATCATTTTGGCCCGGCCCAACTCCGCGGTGATTTCCAGAGGGATGTCCAGGAGCATGTCCAGGTTGCCTTTGCCTCTTTCCTGGGCTGCTTGGCCCGCATCGGGGGCGGCTGCCGCTGCGCCAGGTTCCTCAGCCCCGGAAGGTTGCTCCAGGGCTTTTTCCCAGTCGTAATCCATTACGCGTGGGGTATTCGGATCAGATGCCATAGTCCTAGATCTCCTCCAGTATTCTTAAAAGTTAATGCGACGGCGTATGCAGCATGCTGCGTAGCTGAAAGGCCTTGGAGTTGCGGACCTGCCCGGCGCTCCCCAGAAACTTGGGGATGCCTTCCACCTTGGCCAACAGCGGGTCAGTTACTCTCTTTTCAAAGAGAATGACATCGCCGACGCTCAAGTTCAGCACATCCTGGGCGTTCATCACTGTGGAGGCCAGCTCCACCACCACGTTCACCGTCATATCATGGAGCTGTTCATGGATGCGGGTGGTCCAGCTGCTGTCCTTCTCCAGCTGTTCGCTCTGGAACCCGGAATAGAGCTTGCCTTTAATGGGTTCAATGGTGGAGTAGGGGATGCACACGGTGATGAAACCGTCGGTCTGCTCCATTTCCACCTGGAACTTGCTGATAACCACGATGTCATTGGGGGTGGCGATGCCTACAAACATGGGATTGATCTCCACCCGCACCAGATTCATTTTCACCGGATGCACCGGGGCCCAGGCCTTTTCCAGATCCTGGAAGGCCATGAGCACCACCTTGCTGATCAGGCGGCGTTCAATGGTGGTGAAATCCCGGCCTTCAATCTTAAACCGGGTTTTGGCGGTTCCCCCTAAGAAACACTCCACCAGGGCGAAGACCAGCTTGCTGTCCACCACCAAGAGGCATTGCCCCCGCAGCGGATCCATCTTGTGAATGTGGAAACTGCTGGGCAGGGGCAGGGACCGGAGGAATTCCCCGAATTTCACCATCTGCACGAAGTTGGTCTGGATATCCACGTTGCGCCGCAGGATCATGGACAAAGAAACCCGGAAGGCCCGGGCGAAATGCTCGTTGATCACTTCCAGGGTGGGCATGCGGCCGCGGATGATCCGTTCCTGGGAGGTGAAATCGTAGCTGATTACCCCCTCTTCAGGAGCGGCGTGGTCGGTTTCAACGTCGATTTCTCCCTCGATCATCCCCTTGAGGAGGGCATCAACTTCTTCCTGGGACAGAACTTTGGTCACGCTGAACTCCTATTGGGCCACAAATTCGGTGAAATACGCGGCGCTGATCTTCTTGCCTGCAGGTATGGCGTGCAACCGGGCCACGATATCTTTTTTCAACTGGTGTTTGCCTTCCGGAGTGGCAATATCCGGATAGCTCTTGCTGCTCAGCAGGAAAATGAGCTGATCCCGGATGCGGGGCAGGGACTTTTCCAGTTCTTTGGCGGCCTTTTCATTGTCCACTTCCAGGTCGATCTTTACTTTAAGATAGCGCCTCGCGTCCTTGTCGGCCAGATTTACCAGAAAGGGCTCCAGGGGCATGAGTGCCTTCTCTTGATGCTCTGCCTTGGCGGGGGCCGAATCCTCGGAGAGGATGAGGTAGCCAAAAAAGCCGCCGCCCAGCAGCAGAATCGGCAGGACGATGAAGAGAATGAGCTTCATCTTGCCTTTCTTCCTGGGAGGGGCCTCTTCGACCGGTTCGGGGGGCAGTTCTTTTTCTCGGGCCATTAACGCGCTCCTTCGCGCAATTTTTTTAGTCACAATGAGCAATGATTGTGCCAGCCGGAAAAGACCGGGAGCAGAGACGTAAACCCTGATAGGCAAAGGAAATTAAATTTTTCCGGGAATATTGGCGCCGGAGAGCGTGTCAAAGATACCGGACTTTGTCAAAATATTGACAAAGCCGGTGTCACCAGGGTTTTTTGATTGCTAATGAGAGGTTCCTGTGTTAAAAGAAATCCAGTTAATTTACGAAGATAGGCTTTGCAACCATGCCTCGCCCCGGGTTGCCGGACTCTTACCGCACCAAGGCCCAGGCCGAAGGGTATGTAGCCCGGTCCATCTATAAATTAAAGGCGATTGACGAAAAGTACCGTCTGCTGCAGCGGGGCCAGCGTGTGCTGGATCTGGGCTGCGCGCCTGGGTCCTGGCTGCAATACCTCGCCTCCCGGGTGGGGCCCGCCGGCCTGGTGGTGGGGGTGGACCTGACACCTCCGGCCATCAAAATGGCGCCGCCCGTGCACTTCGTCCTGGGAGACCTGGCCACCCTGGACCTGGAGACCATTACCGCCATCAGTCCTGATTTCGACGCAGTGGTCAGCGATATGGCCCCCAGGACTACGGGGATCAGGGAGGTGGATCAGCAACGGTCCCTGGAGCTGGCCCTGACCGCCTGGGGGTGGGCCGGGAAGCTGCTCCGGCCCGGAGGGCATTTCCTGGTGAAGGTCTTTGAAGGCCCCGGGATTGAGGTTTTGTTCCGGGAGTTGGAAAAAGCGTTTCAAATCTGCCGCCGGGTGAAGCCCCCGGGCTCCCGCGCGGCCAGCAAGGAGATTTATCTCCTGGCCCTGAACCGGCGGGCTGGGGTGGGGAAGGAAAAAGAATAAATATTTTCACCACCAAGACAAAGAGAAAAATTAGTGGCCACTGACCACTGAATTTAAGGAGTAAGCCAGATGTCCGGCCATTCCAAGTGGAGCACCATCAAGCGCAAAAAGGGAGCCCTGGACGCCAAGCGGGGCAAGGT
>JAKAGH010000069.1 GCA_021817645.1 Deltaproteobacteria bacterium | reverse complement strand
GGATCAGGTCCAGGCGGCCCCGATCGCTCCAGTCCACCAGTTGGCCCACGATGGCTTCTTGTTCATCGGGGACGATGGCGGTGGCCGCGACCCGATAGATTTTGGGGTCCAGGAGCCGGCCCAATTCCGGACCCGCGGTGTCTTCCCGCTCGCCCGCATGGCCTTTATCGCTGATGGTGAGAATGCCAACCCGGAATTTCATAAGTTTAAACTGTGGATTGATTTAGATGCTATTAGTGTTCGTCAATTAACTAAAAGGCTAGCTTATACTCTAATTTATTAGGATATAGACTGTTGATGGGCAATATATTCTTCATATCCTATTAATGTCAATAAAAATTAAAAGAAATTAGATGAATAAGTTGCGTTAGTACCGATAAAAGGCAAAAATTAGCGAATGGCAAATAATTTAAAAATTGTGGCTATTGCCAACCCAATATCTGGTCTTCATCTAGCCCCTCTGAAGTGGCCGCGCCTGCTGAATTATATCGGGAAAAAAGCAGATGATGTTATTACCTGGTGGACTGAAAGTCCAGGGCATGCAGAAATATTAGCCGCGCGCGCCCGCAGGGAAGGATATGAAAGAGTCGTTATAGTTGGTGGAGATGGTACGTTATTTGAAGTTATTAATGGATTGTGGTGGGAACAAAAAGGGAAATTGCCCAGTATTGGAGCAGTGCCCTTTGGCACGGGGTGTGATTATGTGAGAAATTTTAATATTGGGCATAATCTCTTTGAAAATACAATTACTGCATTGGGAGAATCAGTGGTGCCAATAGATGCAGGTATATGTAATTTACATAGTTTAGATGGTAAACCGCAAAAAAGGATTTTTGTAAACGTGTTAGGTTTTGGTTTTGATGGTAATGTTATTGAGCGATTTAAGCGCCATAGAATTAAAATTAAAGGAAAAATACCGTATCTATTTAGTATAATAAAAGAAATTGGTAATGCAAAATATTACAAACTAAAAGGAATAATCAATGAAAGTTATATTAAAACTGATATTCTATTTCTAGTCATTGGGTTGGGACGATATTTTGGGGCTGGCATGATGATAACTCCAAATGCCTCGCCACACGCAAATCGCTTCCAGGTAGTATGGAGTCAAGAGGTTAAACGGATGGAGGTCTTAGCCTTGCTTTCACTGGTTTATTTCGGTAAGCACATTCGTTTTCCCAAAATTCATACGAGATTTGCTAAGGAAGTACAAGTTAACACGGATCCCTCCGCTTATATCGAAGCAGAAGGGGAGCTAATCGGCCGAACCCCAATTGCAGTCGAAATATTTCCAAGCGCCTTTAATTTTGCAGCGATTAAAACCAGTTAGCAATTCACCAGGCTCTGGGGAAGATAGCTCTTGGTAGCCGCGTCCCCCTGGCAGCTTATCTACCGCCTTCTAGTGCCATTCTTTTAAACTGATGGAGCCGTTGACAATTTCCAGATAATGGATCTTATCCGAGGTCCAGGCGCCGGCATTGGCCAGGATCTTGCCGTCTTCCAAAACCTGGAGGCCATGCAGATGCGTATGGGCCAGAATGACAATATCGAAGCCCCGGGCAAAAAACTTCTGGGCCGCGGTAAAGTTGCTGGGGGCTTCCACCATGGTGCTATGGCGGCCATTGATTTTTTTATTTTTCAACGCATGAAAGAACCACTCAATCTTAAAAAAAAGATGAAAAAATTTAGGTGAAATCAGGAGTAATTTCCCCAGAACTTTGGATAAATGGTGGTAGACTCCGGGGAAGTGGTGAAAGCGCTCGTCAAATCTATGGCCATGTTCGATATGAATCTTGCGGCCGCCGGAAATAACTTCAAGAAAAGGAGCGAAAGAAAAAACGCCAAATTTAGCTAAGTATGGCTCCAAATGGATGTCATGGTTACCTAACACATAGTAAATCTTCCTACGGCCCCTGGAAATAATATCCTTTATACTTTTGATAGAAGAATGTATATCTCTTACTAAGTTATCAGTTGAGTATTGTAATAAATCAATGCCATCACCATTAATACAAAGACTGCTGCCTTTTTTAGAGATGTAATTTAAAAATTCTCTCAGGTAGTCTCTTTTTAAAAAGGCAGGGTTACCAAGATGTAGGTCAGAAATTACGCAGAGGTGATCCTCATTAACTTGTTGAGCGGGTCGTTTCATCATGATTAAGAGAATTCAGATCAGTAATAACCGCAGGTACGAGTAAAATATAACATTCAAACGCTCATAAATTAGGGCCTTTTCCTTCTCTTGTCAAGCATCGATCAGGTTTTTCTCCTATTTTTAGACTACCAAAGCAGTATAGTTATCTGCGGCCACTGAGGCTGGACGTGCGTTTTTTCACTGCCGTAAGGATTTGGGGCAAGGTAGTACAAGTGCCCTGATTAACAAGAAAATTAGGGATAGAACCACCAGGATCGGTGAGAAGCCGGTAAGTCACTTTGGTGCGGGTGGCTTCAAAAGGCTCCAGGATCCATTCGCCCAGGTTTTCCCGAAGATTGCCGATTACCAGCGACCAGGAGCTATGATAGCAATGTTGGGCGGCCCGGGTTTCATCCTGCAAGAGCTTGATGATGTACCAGCGGTTTTGGCATGGCCAGGGGAAATTCAAGTGGCTATAGAGATAGGAGATATATTTGCCTCCAGGGAGGCGGGAAGTGGTGGATGCCGCCGGGACGGGCCCGAGTAAGCGTTCCACCTCTTCCGGGCTGTCCGGCCGTTTCTGCAATATCAGGGGCAGTTTGTCGGGGGCCACCGCCATACTATTCAGGGTGCGGGGCATGAAATACTTGTAACTGTTAATATCGGTAATCACCCGCCACACGTTCTCAGGCGCAGCATCGATCACCCCCATGACCTCGCCGCGCTTCAGAGAGGTGCCGGCAACCTCTTGGGCAGAGGCCACGATTTCTCCCCGTTTTAACTGGTCAGCCACATCATCCTGAGCGCCGGCGCCAGGCGTCAACCCCGGGGAGAGGAGGAAAACCGCGGCCAGGAGCAGAATCCAGTTCCGGCCAGAGCTAGTCCGGAACATGTAAAATCTCGATGGCATCCCCGGGCTTAACTATCCCTTCCTGCAGCACCCGGGCGAAGACGCCTTCCCGGGGCATGACGCAGTCGCCCACCAGTTCCCGGATGGCGCAGCCTTTGTGGCAGGTCTTGCCGATCTGGGTGATTTCCAGTTCCACTTCCTCCCCCACTTTGAGCCGCGTGCCCACGGGCAGGGCACAGACGTCCAGACCCAGGGTGGTCAGGTTTTCGGCGAAATCTCCGGGATGGACCTGAGCCCCGGCGGCCCGCATCTTGTCGATGCTTTCCCGGGCCAGGAGGCTTACCTGGCGGATACCCCCTTCCGCGTGGGCGTCCCCTTCCAGGCCGTGTTCCACCAGCAGCCGGGCCTGGTCCACGTTATGTTTGACCACGCCCTTGCGGTCACTGACGGAAACCGCGAGGATGCGGGCCTGATTACTGGATTTGGAAGTTTCCTGAGTCATATTATTCAAGATAAGGTTTCCCTGGTGACCCGTTTGCCGCCAAAAACATGAATGGTCCTGGTCCCCGCGGTGGCTTCACCGGCGTGAGTTATGCCTTGGCGAATACAATATTCTTGCCCGGCAGCAAGGGGAATTCTTTGGTTGTCGATGATCAAGGTGAATTTACCCTGCACCACTAGCATATATTCATCATAATCATGGGCATGCGCTTCTGAAACCCTATTCTTCGGGCACTTCCAGAAAGCAACTTGACTGCCGTCCGCGCCATCGAAGACATATCCCTCAATATCTTCAGTGTATTGGGATTTGCTGGCAATTCTGTTGAGCGGGTTTTTCATAAAATCCGGAAAATCATTCATACTCAAACCCTCAGCCTCTTTTATAGCACAGGCGAGACGCCTGCGCCACCAGGAGTCTTCGGTACTGAAGAATCGCAGCCAAGAAAAGCCGGGTGGAGAGTTCCGAGGGGAGGGCGGAGTCCTGTTTTATTGCACCCAAAGACGCATAGGCGCCAAAAAAATCCCTGGTTTCAGGCCCTGCCTGAAACCAGGGAAAATCAAAATATTATCAAGGTTGGGGTGGCTAGGGACCACTGCTGAGACGTCCAGGTTGCTACCCTTGGCCCCTGACCCCTGTCTTATTCCTTCTCCTTGGCCGCCCTGGCTTCGTTGACAATCTTTTCCGCCAGATGGGGGGGCACTTCTTCGTAGTGGTCGAATTCCATTTCGTAAGTGCCCCGGCCCCCGGTTTTGGAGATGAGGTCCGGCGCGTACATCAGCACTTCCACCATGGGCACATGCGCGGTGATCACCTGGCTTTTGCCCTGACCCTCCATTCCCAGGACCCGGCCCCGGCGGCCGTTGAGGTCGCCGATGATATCCCCCATATTGGCTTCGGGCACGGTCACGGTCATCTTCATAATGGGTTCCAGCAGGATGGGGTTGGCCTGGAGCACGCCTTTTTTGAAGCCCATGGAGCCCGCGATCTTGAAGGCCATATCCGAGGAATCAACGTCGTGGAAGGAGCCGTCATAGAGGGTGACCCGGAAATCCACGGTGGGAAAGCCCGCCAGGGCCCCTTCCTCCTTGGCTTCGGCGATGCCCTTTTCCACGGAGGGGATAAAATTCCGGGGGATGGCGCCGCCCACGATCTTGTCCACGAATTCGAAGCCGCTGCCTTTGGGCAGGGGCTCCAGTTCCAGCCAGGTGTCGCCGTATTGGCCCCGGCCGCCGGACTGGCGTTTGTATTTGCCCTGGACCTTGGTGGTGCCTTTGATGGTCTCCCGGTAGGGGACTCTGGGGGGTTTGAGCACCGCTTCCACCCCGAATTTGCGTTTCAATTTTTCCAGGGTGGCTTCTATATGCACCGAGCCCGTGCCGGAAAGAAGGATTTCTTTGGTGTCCTTATTGTGGGAGAGGTGGAGCGAGGGGTCTTCTTCGATGAGCTTGGAAATGGAAGAAAAGACCTTATCTTCTTCGCCCCGGACCTTGGATTCCACCGCCAGGGTCACCATGGGTTTGGAGGCCATGAGAGTGGGCAGGAGCAGGGGCTTGGCTTCGGTGGCCAGGGTGTCGCCGGTGACCGTTTCCTTGAGCTTGGCCACGGCCGCGAAGGCCCCGGGACCGGCGGAGGCCGCGGCTTTCTGGCCTTTGCCTTCCGTCAGGAATAATTGCCCGTATCTCTCGGCCACGGACCGGGTGACATTGAAGAACGAGGAATCGGAGGCCACGGTGCCGCTATAGATGCGGAAGATGGACAGCCGGCCGGCATAGGGATCGGCCACGGTCTTGAAGACCTGGGCTGCGAGGGGGCCGTCAGGGTCGACCTCCAGCAACACTTCCTCGCCGGTGCCGGGCTTTTGTCCTTTTACCGGGCCCCGCTCCTCGGGTGCGGGCAGAAAATGGTTGATGGCGTCCAGCAGGAGGCCGGGCCCCATGTTGCTCAGGGCCGCGCCGCAGAGCACCGGCACTATGGCTCCTTTCAGGGTGCCGATTCTCAGGCCGCGGTAGATCTCCTCGGGAGTAAGCTCGCCTTCTTCCAGGAATTTCTCGATCAGGGCGTCGTCGCTCTCGGCGGCGAAGTTGAGGAGGTCGCCCCGGAGCTGTTCCACCTGGTCTTTCAGGTCGTCGGGGATGGGCCCTGTTTCCATCTTGCCGCCCGAGGCCACCATGGCCTTCATGGCTATCAGGTCCACTACCCCTTTGAACCCGGCTTCCCGGCCGATGGGGAGCTGCAGGGGCACCAGCGGGGCTTCCAGGATGTCTTTGATTTCTTTGAGCACCGGCTCAAAATCCGCGCGTTCCCGATCCATCTTATTGATAAAGATCAGGCGCGGCAGGGCGTAGTGATTGGCGGTCTGCCAGACCTTCTCCGTGCCCACCTTGACGCCGTCTACCGCGTCGACGACCACCACCGCCGCGTCCGCCACGTGCAAGGCGGCCCGGGTGTCGGCCAGGAAGTTATCATCACCGGGAGTGTCGGCCAGGTAGACCGTGTACTTTTTCCACTGATAATGATGAAAAGCCGTGGAGATCGTAATCTTGCGTTTGATTTCCTCCGGCTCGAAATCCAGGACGGAACTGCCGTCATCCACCTTCCCCAACCGGGAGGTGGTCCCCGCCCCAAAGAGGAGGGCCTCGGCCAAGGAGGTTTTACCGCAGCCGCTGTGCCCGATTAGGGCCAGATTGCGGATCTGTGCCGTTTTGCCAGACATCAAGTTCTCCCTTCCCTCAAGGTAGCCAGCCCGGCCCGGATTTTCCAGCCGGGAGTAGAGCAAACTTTTAACTATCAGGTTTCTCGATAATTCTCAACCGGTTTTTCCTATGTTCAGGTAATCAGGTAGGGCAGAGGTCCGGCAGGGAATTAGTGTTCATCTAGAAACGGCTAATACTGGCAGACGATTCTTCAAGTTCCCCTTTGAAAAAGAGGATTTAGAGGGATTTGCAAAGGCTTACCAAATCCCCCCCCAGCCCCCCTTTTTCAAAGGGGGGAGTTTTGATCAGTGCCCGGATGAACGCGAATCAACAGGCATCCGCAAAACTGAACAAAATTTAACGGCTGGGTTCAATCTGCGTTGGCACAAGCTGAAAAGCCCGCGCCGCCAGGATAAGGACAGCGGGCCGGAGGCCCGCCCTACAAACGGATAACTAAAAACTGCTTTTAATACGTCCGGTCCAGCAGCTCTTCCGTGAAGGACCGGAAGTAGGCCTTCTCGGGCACCTGGGGAAAGGCTTCCAGGTTGCCCTGGGCCTTCAGGGTGTATTCCCGGGCCAGTTGGCGGGCATGGTCCAGGGCCCCGTATTTATCCAGAAGTTGCCGCAATTCCGGGACCGTTTCCGGCTCCAGATTCTGGGCAATCTCCTGCAACCTCTCCCGATCCGCGGGGGTGGCCTGGTTCAGCGCATGGATCAGCGGCAGGGTGATGCGGCCTTCCTTCAGGTCGTTGCCGATGGGCTTGCCCATTTCCCGCTCATTACCGGTAAAATCCAGAATATCGTCAATCACCTGGAAGGTGATCCCCAGATTTAACCCGAATTGCGTCAGGGCCTCTTCCTGCTCGGGGGGCGCGTCGCCCAAAATGGCCCCGATTTGGCAGGCCGCGGCCATGAGGATCGCGGTCTTCCGGTTGACGACCTCCAGGTACTCTGTTTCATTGATTTTCAGGTTGCTGGTGTGCAGCAGTTGCAGAATCTCGCCTTCGGCCATCATGGTGGTGGTCTGGGCCAGGACCTTGAGCACCCGCAGTTGATTGGTGGTCACCGCCAGGGACAGCGCCTTGGAGAGCAGGAAGTCGCCCACCAGGATCACGGCCTGGTTGCCCCAGATGGTGTTGGCGGTGGACTGCCCCCGGCGCACGTCCGCGGCGTCCACCACATCATCGTGCAGGAGGGTGGCTGCGTGCAGATATTCAAAAATAGTAGAGAAATCGGCTAGATATGCACCACGGCAACCACACATCCGGGCTGATAACAGGAAGAGGAGGGGACGGATGCGCTTGCCGCCGCTGAGGAGGATATGCCGCCCCACCTGGGAGATTAAAGGAACATGGGATTGGAGATTGTCCACCAACGCCTGGTTGATGGCTTGAACCTCCCCCTCCAGCTCCTTGAGAATGCCTTTTGCGCTCATAGCTCTTTTATTGTGAATAAAATAACTTACTCCCCTGAGGATGTCAAACTTTTCGCGGGGGGCTGGATGGTGATCAGTTATCAGTTATCAGTGACCAGTGATCAGTAATCAGAAGTCAGTGAAAAAACTGGCCACTGATCACTGATCACTTTCTTTAACCACCTCTCCCACCAGATCATAGGGCAAGGCCCGCTTGATGCGCACCGGCTGGATTTCGCCGACCCGGGCGTCGCCGCCGGTGATAAAGACCTGGCCGTCGATCTCCGGGGCCTGGGTAATGAGGCGGCCGGCCAGCAGATATTCGCTTTCGCTGCTCACTCCTGCCACCAGCACCGGCTGAATGGTGCCCTTCAGGGATTTTTGTCTGGTTTTAACGATCTGGGCCTGTAAGGTTTTTATCAACCGGGCCCGCTGCCGGGCCAGCCGCCGGGGCACCTGTGAGGTAAACCGGGCCGCGGGCGCACCTTCTTCCGGCGAGTAGAGAAAAACTCCTAAGTGCTCAAAACGCACCTCTTCGATAAGGTCGCAAAGAGCGGTAAAGTGTGCGTCGGTTTCTCCGGGAAAGCCCACCATCACCGAAGTGCGCAAGGCCGCATGGGGGAGAAAGTCCCGGATCAGGCGGCAGGTTGCCAAAATCAGCCGGCGGGAGTAACCCCGGCCCATCCGCCGGAGCATCTCATCATGGCCGTGCTGGATGGGCAGATCGAGATACGGGCAGATCTGGGGATGTACGGCCATGGTCTCCAGCAACTCCCGAGTAATCCGGGCCGGGTGGGCGTAGAGCAAGCGAATCCACTCCAGGCCCCGAATCCCGCAAAGCTCCCGCAGCAGCTCTGGCAAGCCCGGGTACGCAGTGGTGTCCTGCGCCACCAGGTTCAGTTCCTTGACTCCTGATGCAGCCAGAGCTTCGGCTTCGGCCAGCAGGGTTCTCAGGGGCCGGCGGCGATAGGGGCCGCGGATGGACGGGATCGTACAAAAAGTGCAGCGATGGCTACAGCCCTCGGCGATTTTCAGATAGGCAAAACTGCTGGGGGTGGCCGGATAGCGGGGCTGAGGCGCGGCATAGTCGAAGGGGATGGTCTCAGCCAACAGGCGGGATTCTTGATGGGCAGCACCTTGAAGAATCCGGGGCAGCCGGGGGAAGTCGTTGACCCCCAAAAAAATATCCACCTCCGGCAACTGGGCGGCCAGGTCCGGGCCATAGCGCTGCACCAGGCAGCCGGTGACCACCAGGCGTTTGCCGGGATCGGCCTCCTTATAACGGGCCAGTTCCAGGATGGTGTCCACCGCCTCCTGACAGGCGTCCTGAATAAAGCCGCAGGTATTCACCAGCAGCAGGTTTGCCGCCTCCGGCGCGGCCACCACCTTCCAGCCCTCCTGCCGGAGCAGGCCCAGCATGATTTCCGTGTCCACCAGGTTCTTGGGGCAGCCCAGGGAGATGGGGAAGACGGTTTTCTGTTTTCTGTTTTCTGTTTTCGGTGTGAGGGGCTTTGGATTCATTAAATTAGGGCAGGCACGACTCGCCATTAACGAGATTATTTATTTCCTGCTTCAAAAAGTTTTAGCGGTAGCACAGGCTTTCCAGCCTGTGCGGATTAATCAGGCGGGCGAAGACGCCCGCCTACGAATTTTTCATAACTTATACGTGAGCCAAAGGCTCATGAGCGACTGCTCTGAAATGTCTCTCGTAGGGTGCGTCTTACGCGCCAAAACTGGTGCGTAAGACGCACCCTACATGAAGGAAATCACCGTCCAGACGTCGATAGCCGCAAACATCGCCACCCAGAAGGCCAGTTGCGCCAGCCAAAACCAGCGCCGCCGCCGGGGCGTGGTAAGCACCTTTTCTTCCAGGGCTTTAAATAAATTATACATGACCGCACATTCCAGGGCAAAGGGCAGGAACCCCAGGTAGCCTAAGGCGGGCATTTCGAAGATTTTACCAAAGTTAAGGACCGGCAAGGTATAAATCCATTTGGCCGCGGCCGGGTAGTTCCACATCTCCCACCACACCCCGCAGATGAGACCCGCGGCCAGCAGACAAAAAATTTCCTGGCGCTCGCCCGCCAGCCAGCGCTGGGTCAGGGATTCTCCCCCCAGCAGGTCGCAAACCGGGTCCAGGAGAAAGAAGAAGGCTCCCCACACCAGGGCAAAGGCATAATGGGGCAGGGTCAGGGTGAGGACCAGGCAAACCGTGCCCATAAGGAGCCAGAGGGGCTGCCAGGAGGTCCAGCCGCGGCTCTGGCCCTGAACCCCCTGCCAGGCTCCGGATGCGGCCAGTACCCGGGCGGTGAGGAGGATGCCGGGGAGCACGGTGGCAAAAGCCAACACATAGCCGGGCCAGCGCTGCCGCCAAAGGGGAAGCATCCCGGCATAGCGCCAGTTTTGCAAAACCAGATTAAAGGCCTCGAATATCAGCCAGCAGGTCACCGACCAGGCCAGTAGCTTTAAGGTCTTCCGGGGCCGGGAGAGCAGCCAGAAATTCCCTTCCTGGAGACACAGCAGGGCGTCCAGGCAGAGGAGATAGGGCCACCAGGCAAAGAAGTAGAGCCAGGAGACAAAGGGTTCCCGGCCATGCAGTGCGCCCCACCAGGACCCGGCCCAGATGAGGGGGGCCGCAGCTATCAATAAAAAAGCCAAAAATTTTCGCAAGGATTCGCTTTCCTTAAGCCGGCGTAAGATCAAGAAAGCTGCTTCGAAAAGTTCCAAGTTTCAGGTTCCAAATTCAAAGTTAAGACTATGATACCCCTCAATTTTTCATAATTTATGTTTGGGCCGGAAGCCAATGAGCGACTGCCTGAAAAGTTCTAAACTGAGCCCAGGCTTTACAGACTGTGTGGATGAGTGAGGCGGGCGAGACGCCAGCCCTACAGACTCTTTCTAAATTGCGAGAGAGCTAACGACTACGGATAATGCCGATAATAATGTCATAAAGAATTCCATAAATAATTCTTACTATTATCCTTTCCCTGGTCAAGAGGAATGTTACCTTAATTTATCCAAATCAACTCCCATTATACTCTTATCCATGACGCACTCAACTTGGGGCACCGAAATATGAAATTGATAGACAACCTCCCTATCGCTGTTTAATTTATTGAATATTCACTAAAATATCATGGCCCAGTCTTGTGGCGCCATTGATCAGGTTGTTTAAAAGAGCCGGTAAAACCATTTTTCCCTTGATTTTAGTGGGTATTATCTGGTATAGGAAGGCAAACAAAGGATGTGCAGGCCCGTCTTTAGTGGGGGAGGCGGGACAATGTGTCCTGAAATCCTGCCAAGCCGGTTCATACCCTTCTTATGAGGTAATGATATGTTTTCATGGGGGATGGGGGTAGTTCTTTGTTTTGTCTTCTTGATGGGTTGTGGCGGCGGCCACCAGGCTCTAGTAAAAGATGAGCCGGTACCGCAAGTTACCACCGCCTCCATTCCCGACGATAACGCAGAGCCGCCTTTGACCGAGGAGCTGAGCGCCAAACGTCTGGAGGAACTCTACGCTAAGAGCGGCATCCCCGGCTGGGACCCGGGCCTGGAAGAGGAAATGAAGAAATGGGACCATCAGGTCAAATTTGATGCGCCCATTCAGATCAACAAACAGGTCAGGGCCTATCTGGTCTATTTCTCCACCGAACGCAAAGAAGTCATCCGCCGTTATCTGGCCCGCTCCACCCGCTATTTGCCCATGATCAAAGAGGTCTTCCAGGAATACGGCCTGCCGGAAGACCTGGCCTATCTGGCCATGATCGAAAGCGGCTTTACTACCAACGCCT
>JAKAGH010000068.1 GCA_021817645.1 Deltaproteobacteria bacterium | reverse complement strand
ATACAGTCAGACGCGCTATTGAAAGTCTCGCAGAAGAGGGGATGGTTTATAAAATTAAGGGCAAAGGAACCTTTTTAGCAAAAACTAAAATTCCTTATAAAGTTTCTAAGAAAACCCAATTTACTACCTCGATTCTGCAAGCAGGCTTGCAGCCTGATGCGACCTTATTGGATACCTACGAAATTATTGCCGGGGAAGAGTTCTCTAAAAAACTTAACATTCAACCGGATGATAACGTATCGGTATTGGAAATATTAAGATATGCCGATGGTATTCCTCTTAGCCATACCTCCTCTTTTCTGAGCGCCCAGAAGTTTCCCGGGATTCACACACTATTAAACCGCTCCTTCTCTCTTTATCGACTTCTTGAGGAACATTATGGCATTGAAGCGACGCGGAAATCTTCCGCGTTCGAGGTTTCCATGCCTGACGATAAGGATATGGAGATTTTGGAAATTTCCCCTAAGACTCCCTTGTTGGTCGTCAAAAGTCTATCTGAAAGCCAGGATGGCGAGATCGTGGAATACTGCCTCAGCAAATTCCGGGGGGATCTTTGCAGCATCACCGTGGATTTCAATGGCTTAAAGGGGTGATGGTTGAGGGGAACGGCCGTGGGGGCGAGGGAGAAATACCTCGGTGTGGGTTCGGTAAAAGGTGACTTTTTTTAACTTAATTTTGCAGGAGGAGAAGATGAAAAAGTATTTCCTGGCTCTGGCGATGGTGGCGGCTCTGATGTCGATGCTATCCGGGGTATTACATGCCGAAGAAAAATGCCTGGTGATGGGTCTCATTCCCGCGGAAGACCCCAAGGCCATGATTGAGCAAATCACACCCATGAAGGCCTGGATGGAGAAAGAATTGGGGCAGTGTATCAAACTCTTCACCGCCACTGATTACACCGGGGTAATCGAGGCCATGCGGGCCAAAAAAGTAGATTTTGCCTGGTTCGGCCCCTTCTCTTACGTGATGGCCCATGACCGGGCGGGAGCCGAGGCCTTTGCCGTGGGTGTCAATGCCAAGGGTAGCAGCACTTACCGCTCCTATCTGGTGGCCACCCCGGAAACGGCTAAGAAGCTCGAGATCTCCACCCCCCTGGAAGGGGAGGAGGGCATGAAGGTTATCGCGCAAAAACTGAATAATTTTAAGAAGGAATTAACCTTCACCTTCACTGATCCTGCTTCCACCTCCGGTTATGCCGTACCCAGGTACTTCATGTGGAAAGTCGGCCTGGACCCGGACCAAGTGTTTAAAAAGGTGGGCTTCAGCGGCACTCATGACGCCGCGGAACTCATGGTGAAAAACAAGACGGTGGATCTGTGTTCCGACAATGACATGACCAACCCCGCCATGGTGGCCACGGGGAAGATCTCGCCCCAGACCAATATCATTATCTGGAAATCCATCCCTCTTCCTGGTTCTCCCATAGCCTATCGCCAGGACTTGCCGGAAAAGACCAAAGCCGGTTTAAAAAAGGCGATGACCACCGTCCCCAAAGAGGCCAACAAAGTCAAGGCTTTTGGCAACATCACCAACTGGCAGATAGTAAGTGATAAGGACTATGCCCTGATCAAAGACGTCAAAAAAGTCATTGACGGTCTGAAATAGCAGGGGCAGCGGCGTTAGGGGGCAGGGTCCGGGAGTCGTGCATCAGGGCCTCTGCCCCCACAGACGCCCGCAGACCGGGGAGGGTATCATGGTAAGGGTGACAAATCTCAGGAAACATTTCAACGGTCATAAGGTCCTGGCCGGCATCAACTTTAGGGTCAGGAAAGGCGAAGCCGTGGCCCTCATCGGCCCCAGCGGTTCCGGGAAGACTACCTTGATCCGGACCATTAACGGCTTCGTGATTCCAGACGCCGGCACGATTGCAGTCGGCGGACAGGAGATTAAGTATCGCAACCCGGAGTCTCTGCGCCAAGCCCGGAAGAAAATCGGCATGATCTATCAGCTTTTCAACCTGGTGGAACGGACCTCCGTGCAGGTAAATGTGATGGCCGGCGCCCTGGGGCGACTGGACCGGGGCCTTTCTCTGCTTTCTTCCACCCTCGGTTTCTTCACCAGGCAGGAAAGGGAGAAAGCCAGAGAGTTACTCGGTTTTGTAGGTCTCGAAGATAAAGTCAGGGAACGGGTGGACCGGCTCAGCGGCGGCCAGAAACAACGCGTTGCCATCGCCCGGGCCTTGATGCAGGAACCGGAATTGCTCCTGGCGGACGAACCCATCGCCAACCTGGACCCAAAAGCCAGCAAGAAGATTATGGAACTTTTGCTCCGGATCAACCAGGAGAAGAAGATCACTTTGATCACGGTACTCCATCACCTGGATTCGGTAAGGGACCATTTCGGCCGGGTGATTGCCCTGAAAGAAGGGGCTATTTGCTTTGACGCCGCGACCCGCACCCTCAACGATCACCGGGTTCAAGATATTTATTCCATCGAAGAGGAATTTGCATGCGTTGCCGCGCAAGCTGGCAGTATCTGAACGGAACCGGGAGGCTGTGGTGGTGGTCTCTATTCCTGGTGATCCTGGGCTTTTCTTTCAGAATTTCCCAGGTGGATGTCAAGTCCCTAATCGGCGGATTATACCAGTCGTGGGCCTTGGGCCGGGAGATGCTGCCGCCGGATTTTTCCAGGTGGAAGCAGGTCTTGACCCTGGCCGCGGAAACCGTGGCCATGGGCTTTTGGGGCACGATCCTCGGGATCCTCATTTCCGTGCCGCTGGGATTTCTGGCAGCCAGGAATACGGCCAAAAATTATTTAATTTACCAACTCGCCAAAACCCTGGTGACTCTGCTCAGATCGATCCCGGATGTGATTTACGCCTTTTTCTTCGTAACCGCTTTCGGCCTCGGGCCGCAGGCGGGGGTGGCGGCCTTGACCCTGGCTACCGTAGGACTGTTGGGGAAGTTTTATGCCGAGGCGGTGGAGAGCATCGATGAAAAACCGGTGGAAGCCTTGGCGGCCGCGGGCAGCCGCGGCTTGAGCGTCATCCGCCATGCCATTGTACCCCAGGTGTTGCCCTTGTTTATGGGGTACAACCTTTACCTGCTGGACCACAATATCCGGGTCGCTTTGGCCTTGGGGGTGGTGGGCGCCGGCGGGCTGGGGGTGGAGCTCTTCACCCAGATGCGGGGGTTTCATTATCAGAAGGCCGCGGCCATCCTGGTGATCATCTTGGTCATTATCACGGCCATTGACCGGGTTTCCGCGTATCTGCGGAATAGAATTATTAAAGGCGGCTTTCTGCATCCCGGGAACCGCCTCCCAGATGCGGCACTGCTGGCAGCCATAGGCGTACTCACCCTCATCTCCATTTATTTTATGCCGGTGGATTTTAAAGAAATGGCAGCCGGAGCGCCGCGTATCTGGGAATTTCTCAAAGGCATGTTTCCCCCCGATTTTTCCAGAATTTCGGTTTATCTGAAATTGATGCTGGAGACCGTGGGCATGGGGATCAGCGGCACCTTCCTGGCCATGGCCCTGGCGATCCCCCTGGGGGTGTTGGCGGCCCGGAACGTGAGTCATAATCCGGTAATTTATAACCTGGCGAAGGAAATTACCAACTTTCTCCGGGCCATCCCGGACCTGGTGTTCGCCTTGATCTTCGTGGTGGCGGTGGGTTTGGGGCCCTTTGCCGGGGTCCTGGCCCTGGGCTTGAACACCGCCGGGTTTTTGGGAAAATTTTATGCGGAGGCCATTGAAAATGTGGACCCGAAACCGGTGGAAGCCGTAGAAGCCACCGGGGCCAGGTTTCTCCAACGCATCGGCCATGCCATCTTCCCCCAGGTCCTGCCGCTCTTTAACAGCTATAACCTGTATATCCTGGATCGGAATATCCGGTATTCCACCATCATGGGCCTGGTGGGCGCCGGCGGCATCGGCTTCGAACTGGTCATGACTTCCAGGATGTTTGAATATCGCCAGATGGCCGCCATGCTTTTGGTAATCCTGACCACCATCTTGCTGGTGGACTGGCTCTCGGCCTATTTAAGGAAGCGGGTAGTTTAGTAATCTGGGGGCGTTGGATGCACCCCCCATGGAGAGGAAATCATGTCTGATCACCAGTCCGTCATCATGGCCATGGAGCGGGAATCTCTGGCCGCATTGAGCGAGTTGCTGCCTAATGAGGAGATCCGGATGATCAGACCTCCGCAAACCGGCCTATTGATGATGGTGGCCAAAGATCCCTTCGCCACCGACTTCTGCCTGGGAGAAATCCTGGTCACCGAGGCGGAAACCGAATATCGGGGGCACCGGGGCTACGCCATGGTCATGGGGGATGAACCGGAAAAAGCAACGCTGACTGCGGCGGTGGCGGCAATTTTTCAAGGTAATAACGACGTCTTAAAAACCCGGATCGGTCAATTTCTGGCGCCGCTGGCCTCCAGCTTGAGCCAAAAGGCAGAATGGGAGCGGCGGCTGTTGAGCAAAACCCAGGTAAATTTTGAAACCATGGTCAAGGGGTGAGGATATGCCGGCCGCTAATAGTACCCTGGCCACGCAGCAAGCTTTCCGGATCTTGCTCCAGGCCCTGAGCCATCCCGGGGAAATTTATCCTTGGTCTCCTTCAGACCCGGGCCAGGGCCTGCCCTTGATGCTGCAGACCCTGTTGGATCATGAGGTCAGTTTTGCGGTGATCGGGCCGGAGAGCGACGCCACCGCCGCTCTGGTGCGGGATTTGACCGGGTCACGGTTAAGCGCGGTGCCCGCCGCGGACTTTATTATCGTTACCCGGGGCCGCAGCCAGGGAGGGATACTGGCAGCCAAACGGGGCACCCTGGAGTATCCCGACCAGGGGGCCACCGTTATCTACCTGGTGGAATCCCTGGACCGGGAAGGGCAAGCCGGATTGTGGGTCAAGCTGCAAGGACCCGGCGTGAACCGGGAGATGCGGGCGATGATCACCGGACTGGCGGCAGACGAGATTCTTGACCTGCAAAAAATCAACCAGGAGTTCCCCCTGGGCGTAGATTCTTTCTTCTTGGACCGGGCCGGCCAGGTTATGGGCCTGCCCCGCTCCAGCCTGCTGGAGGTGCAGTAAACATGGGATATGTGGCGGTCAAAGGGGGCGAAGAGGCCATCGCCCAAGCCGGGAAGCTGCTGACTTATCAAAGGCTGAAAGGGGCATCCGACCCATTAGAGGTGCGGCAGATTCAGGAACAACTCTATCTGGCGGTGGACCGGGTGATGAGCGAGGGTTCCCTGTATGCCCCGGACCTGGCGGCTTTGGCCTTCAAACAAGCAGCCGGCGATACCCTGGAGGCCGCTTTTATGCTCCGGGCTTATCGGGCCACCCAACCCCGGGTGGGCTATTCCCTGCCCCATAAAGGCGAGGAAATCAGGATCATCCGCAGAATTTCCGCGGCCTTCAAAGACATTCCCGGGGGTCAGGTCCTGGGACCCACCAGCGATTATACCCTCAGGCTCCTGGATTTCGAACTCTTAGAGGATACACCCCGGCAAAGGCAGGCTTTCTTGCAGGCCCTGGGCCGGGACCTGGCTGGGACCCGGCCGTTGCCGCTGACCTTTCCCAAAGTGATCGATATTCTCCGGAAAGAAGGGCTGTTGGCGGAAGCCCTGGGAAACGAGGAGGGAAGAGAGAAAATCTTTGACATCACCCGCCAATCGCTGACCTTCCCCGCCTCCCGCAGCGCGGCTTTGCAAACCATGGCCCGGAGTGAAACCGGGGGGCTGCTGCTGCTGGCCTACACCAATATGCGGGGTTACGGGGATATCCACCCGACGGTAGGGGAACTGCGGGTCGGTTATCTGCCGGTCCGCATCGAGCACCCCCAAACGGGCGCGCCCTATACCATCGGCGAAGTGAAGGTGACCGAGGCCGAGGTCATCGCCAGATTCACTGCGGCCGAGGGCTCACCGAAATTTACCCTGGGGTATGGGCTCTGCTTCGGCCACAACGAAATCAAAGCCATTGCCATGGCGGTCCTGGACCGGGCGATGCAAGCCCCGGAACCCCGCATGCCTTCCGAAGACCAGGAATTCGTCCTGTCTCACCTGGACGGCATCGAATCCCTGGGGTTCGGCTCCCACTGGAAGTTACCCCATTATGTCACCTTCCAGTCAGACCTGGACCGCTTGCGCCGGGCCCAGGAAGCCGGCAAAAAGACAAAACCGGGATCAGGAAAAGACAATGCGACTTAACGCATGGCTTCAAGACCACCGCCGGGTCAAGAAATCCCGGGATTATAATTTCGCTTTCATTAATGAAGCAGCCAAACGGGAAATCCGGCGGAAAATTCTCAAGGCCGTGGCCATCCCCGGGTATCAGGTGCCCTTTGCCTCCCCGGAATTGCCCGTCGCCCGGGGCTGGGGCACCGGCGGCCTGCAGCTCACCCTGTCTTTGATCGGTCCGGAGGATATCCTGAAGGTCATCGACCAGGGCTGCGACGGCAGTGTGAACGCGGTGAACATCAAGAAATTCGTGGGGCAGGTGACCGGCGTGAGCACCACCACCGACACCCGGCAGGCGACGATTATTCAAACCCGGCACCGGATTCCGGAAGAGGCCATGACCCGGGACCAGATTCTGGTTTTACAAGTGCCCTTCCCTGAGGCTTTACGCACCGTGGAGCCTTCAGAGGCCGAGACCCGGCGGATGCACGGCGAAGCCGATTACAGCCAGATGTGGCTCTATCTCTATGAAGACATCGTCAAATATGGAGAAATCAGCATCGGCGCGCGTTATCCGGTGACGGTCAACGGCCGCTACATCATGGACCCCAGCCCCATACCCAGGTGGGATATCCCCAAGCTGCACCTGGCGGAAACCCTTTTCCTCTTCGGGGCCGGCCGGGAAAAGAGAATCTATGCCATTCCGCCCCATACCCGGGTGGAGCCCCTGGAGTTTGAGGACGAGAAGTTCCGGGTGGAGGATTTCCCGGGTCAGGCCTGCCAGAGGTGTGGCAGCAGCGCTACTTTTCTCGATGAGATCATCGATGAGGCGTCCGGCGCGAGGACTTACCTCTGTTCCGACACCAGCCACTGCGACAAGATATTAGCTCAGCAGGAGGAGAAAGAGGTGCGCTCGTGCAAATAACTCTCCGGACAGCCAGGGAAGCGGACTTGCCCTTGATCTTGCCCCTTTATGGGCACCTGGGGATGGATGACGGGTCAATTTTGACCTTAGAGCAGGCCCGCACCATATTACAGCGCATGCAGAAATACCCGGATTATCAGCTCTTTGCCGCCGAGGCCGCAGGGGAAATTCTGGGAGTCTTTGCCATGCTGATCATGGATAACCTGGGCCACCGGGGAGCCCCATCCGCCCTGGTGGAAGACGTGGTGGTGCGAGAGGACCTTAGAGGCCGAGGAATCGGCCGGGACATGATGCAGTTCGCCATTAACCGGGCCAGGGAAAAGGGTTGCTACAAGCTCGCCCTCTCCGGCCATAAAAACCGGGAAGAAGCCCATCGCTTTTACGAAAGCCTGGGATTTCAAAAGCACGGCTGCAGTTTCCTGGTGGAGCTTACCCCATGATGCAACAATGGCAGCCGGTTTTAACCATCAAGGACCTCACCAAGATCTATGGCGGCGGCTGTCCCCGTTGTCTGGAAGTGACCGGCCCGGAATTTGAGACCAATATCTGCTGCCATTGCGGCGCAGTGGTGGCCTGCGGCCAGGTCTCCTTTGAGCTTTACCCGGCCGAGGTACTGGGGATTGTCGGGGAAAGCGGCTCCGGGAAAAGCACGGTGGTGCGCCTCCTCTACTTTGACTACGATTCTTCCGGGGGAGAGATATATTTCCATAATGCCGCCGTGTCAGCAAATCCGCAGGTAAAACTCCCTCAGACAGATGAAAATCTTTTGACCCTCAATTCTTTTCAAAAAAGACAGCTCCGCCATGCCTGCCTGGGTATGGTCTATCAAAACCCCCATCTCGGTCTGCGAATGGCGGTAAGTTCTGGAGGCAATATTGCCGAACGTTTGATCATGGCCGGATGCCGCCACATCGGCCAGATGCGCGGCCGGAGCGCCGATTTGTTGGCCAAAACCGAAATACCCGTCCAGCGCCTGGATGAACCCCCGAGAAACTTTAGCGGGGGGATGCGGCAACGGGTGCAGATTGCCAAGGCCTTATCCAATAACCCCGTCATTTTATTCCTGGACGAAGTCACCACCGGTCTGGATCTTTCCGTGCAGGCCAGGGTGCTGGATCTGATCAGGCAATTACAAAGCGAGTTCCACCTGACCGTCATTGTGGTTTCCCATGATTTGGGGGTTATCCGGCTGCTGACCTCCCGGACCATGGTCATGAAATGTGGCCGGGTGGTGGAATCCGGCCTTACGGATCAAATTTTGGAAGACCCTCAACATCCTTATACCCAGTTGTTGGTAAGTTCGCAGTTGTAGGGGCGCAGCTTGCTGTGCCCGTGCAGGTATAACCAGCCCTTCTGGGGCATAGAAAGGGCATAGCAAGCTATGCCCCTACTGAGGAGAAAGACGCCAGTTGCTCGAGATAGAACAGCTTTCCAAGACTTTTCACATCCATAGCTTGGGCCGGAAGCGGATTCAAGCCCTGGAAGACGTCTCTTTCCAGGTCGCGGCGGGGGAATTTTGGGGGGTTGCCGGTCCCAGCGGCATCGGCAAGAGCACGCTCTTAAAGTGCATCTACCGGACCTACCTTTCCAGCGGGGGGCGGATCTGGTACGATTCCCGGCGCTGGGGCCGGATTGACCTGGCCCGGGCCGCACACCAGGTGATTTTGGAGGTGCGCCAAACCGAGATCGGTTACGTCTCCCAGTTTTTACAGGTACTCCCCAGGGTCACCGCCCTCGATCTCGTGGCCGAGCCCTTACTCCTGAAAAACGGTCTCTCTACGGGAGAGGCCAGGAAAATTGCAGCCGGTTTTTTGGAAAGGCTCCAGATCCCCTCAAATCTTTTTGAGGCCTATCCGGTCACTTTTAGCGGCGGCGAACAGCAACGCCTCAATCTGGCCCGGGCGGTCATTTGGAAACCTCGCCTGCTGCTGTTGGATGAGCCTACGGCCTCCTTGGATCCGCAGTCCATCGCCATTGTGGTGGATATCCTGAAGCAGTTGAAAGAACAAGGAACCACCCTTATCGGTATTTCTCACCATGATGACCTGATGCAGGCCATCATTGACCGGGTCTATGCCCTGAGCCAGGAGAATTAAGGCGTGTCAAGCAATGGAGCTTATATCATTGAAGATGCCCACATAGTCACCCCTCATGGGACTGAATGGCGGGCTTCTCTAAAAGTGGAGGGGGGCAGGATCGCGGAAATCAAGAGCGGGGAGATCAAATCCGTGCATCGCAAAATTGACGCGCAAAGCCAGTATCTTCTCCCCGGGTTTATCGATCTTCATAGCGACGCCATTGAGAAGGCCCTGGAGCCGCGGCCCAACATCTTTTTCCCCCAGAACCTGGTCATCTTGGAAATGGACCGATTGCTGGCCGCCAGCGGGGTTACCACTATTTTTCACTCCCTCTCTTTTGCCGAAGGCGAAATCGGGGTGCGCTCCAACCGCATGGCCGCGGGCATAATCTCGGAGATTCATCGTCTTGCCCCTGATTTGCGCCTGCGGACCATGGCCCATGCCCGGTTTGAAATTACCGATGCCGGTGCTCTGCCCCATTTGGAAGAACTGCTCCAGGCCCGAAAAATCAATCTGTTATCGCTGATGGACCACACGCCGGGCCAGGGCCAATTTCAAGAACTGACTTCTTTTAAGAATTATTTCGGCGCGGTCTATCAAAAGGGCGAAGAGGAACTGGAGAAGATCATTCAACAGAAATACTCAGCCCAGAAAGACTTGTCGGCCACCGTAGATTACATTGTTTCCCTATGCCATTCTCTGGAAATCCCTCTGGCTTCACATGATGATGATTCCCCGGCCAAAATAGACTGGCTCAAAGAGAGGGGCATCGTCATTTCGGAGTTTCCGGTGAATCTGGAGGCGGCCGCGGCCGCCAAGGAACATGGAGTGGCCATCTGCCTGGGGGCTCCCAATATCCTGAGAGGTAATTCCCAGGCGAAAAACCTGAGTGGCCGGGAGGCCATTGCTTCCGGGTGCGGCGATATCCTCTGTTCCGATTACGCGCCCATGACCCTGGTCCACAGTGTTTTTGCCCTATATCAGTTGGGCCTCCTGCCGCTGCATGCCGCGGTGAATATGGTGAGCCTCAATCCCGCCAAAGCCGTGGGCCTGGCCGGGCAAACCGGCTCCATTGAACCCGGCAAAGAAGCGGATCTAATCCTGGTGGACTTGAGAAAGGAAGTGCCCTGTGTGGTGAAAACCTGGGCGAAGGGCAAGGAGGTGTATAGTATATGGTAAAAATCGGCGCCAAAATTGATGAAGTGAGAATTGATGGTGATTTAAGCCGCCTGCGCCGGGATCTGGAGCATTTCACCCAAATCGGCTTGGACGCGGTGGAGCTGCCGGTGCATGGTCTGGATGCCATCATAAACGGCCGGCTGGATGCGGCCCAGGTTGCCAAAATTAAGCGCATCCTGCGCGATTTTGATTTCCATTACAGTGTCCATGCCCCCAATCCCCTCAATTTGATGAACCAGGATTTTCTGCCCATGCATCTGGCCGTATTCCGGGCCTCTCTGCAATTTGCCAGGGAGATTAACGCCCCCAATCTGGTGTATCACCCAGGCCGGTATGTGGCCGAAGAAACCTTTTTTATCAATGCTCCCCGGGAATTATCCCCAGCCGACCAACAGCACCTATTGGACTTGGAAAGGTCAATCTTAGATAAATTAGCCGCTGAATACCCAACGGTGACGATTTGCCTGGAAAATGCCCGTCCCTATATCTTTCATTCTCCCTATTGTTATGCGGAAAAGATCGACCTTCTAAAGAGGCAGGTGGAAGAGGTGCACCGGGAGAATGTCAAGATCACCCTGGATTTGGGCCATCTCTTTATGGCGGCCAGATATTACGATTTTGATCCGGTGGCGGCGACAGCTGCCATTAAGGATTTAATCGCCCACTGTCACATTCATGATAATTTCGGCAGCGCCGTCTATCACCATGAAAAACAGCAGACCCACCAGCTTCCTTTTGGCCGGGGCGATTCCCATATGCCGGTGGGGTGGGGAGAAATTCCCATACCGGCCATACTCGCTGAATTTATGCCATCTTACCAGGGAACTCTGCTCATGGAACTAAGAAGCAGATATTTTCAGGATACGGACGCATCCCAAAAAAATCTCAAAGAAATCCTAATATTACTAAAGCAACCAAACCAGCAAACCGGGCCGGACCAGGAATGAACCGCTACCGCCAACGCACCGTGGTCTGCATGTATGACGGGTTCGGGATGGACTACTTCGATATGAGCCCGCTGCCGGTGATGAAACGCCTGGGCCGGGATGGTCTGGTGAAGCGGGGGCGGGGATGTTTTCCGACCCTC
>JAKAGH010000067.1 GCA_021817645.1 Deltaproteobacteria bacterium | reverse complement strand
GGGTAGCCGCCCGGGTGGCCGCGGAATTTGCGAAACTCGGGGGCCAGGAACTCATCGCCGCCTGCACCCACTGCCTCCACACCCTGAACCGGTTCCAGCCGGAGATCAAGACCCGCTCCCTTTATGAAGTGATGCTGGAACACGGGCTGCCGGGAACCGCCCGGGCCGCGGCGGGCTCGGTCTTCCAGGTCCACGATCCCTGCGGCGCCCGGCACATGCCCATAGTTCAGGACGCGGTGCGCACCCTGGTAACCACCGCGGGGCATCGCCTGGAAGAGATGCCCCACAACCGGGAGCGCACCATCTGCTGCGGCGCCGGGGGCCTGGTGCCCGCGGTGGACAACCCCCTGGCCCAAAAGATGACCGCGTTCCGCCTCGCCGAAGCCCATAAAGACTTAGTGGTCTATTGCGCCACCTGCCGGGGCAAGTTCGTCAACGCCGGCCACGAATCCTTGCACCTGCTGGAACTCCTCTTTAACCCCCATTGGCGGCAAGCCAAGGCCGCGGCGCCCTCCAGCCCCACCAGACGCTGGTGGAGCCGCTGGCGGCTGAAGCGCTGGTTTCAGGGATTGAAATAGAAATTGGGGGAGGGACTTGGGCCAGCCGATTTTGCCAACCCCCGCTTTTTGAGACCGATCCAGAGAATAAGCAATCCTCTCTGATAACTTGTTTCTTTTCTTCCCTGCTCCTCTCCTCATCTTCCACGTTGTTTCCTTAAAAGACCCTTATACCAAGCCGCAAACAAACGACAATTTCCCTGTAGGGGGCGGACCCATGTGTCCGTCCTGATGAGGCGGCACATACGGGTGCGTTCTTACAATTCCGTGCCTTTTGACTGCGATCTGGTATTAGACAAGCTAATTCCTACCCATAGCAAAGAAGTAATTACACTGAGCGAAGTGTCTTGCGCTTCTCTGGTCATGCTTCTACTCAAGATATTTTTTAAGACTTCATATGTTGCATTTTAAAACATGATAGTGTTGCAAATTGCATCATGTCGTCATTTCACTATCAATAATACCTTTTAGAATAGCTTTACTTTTCCATTGAAAATTGTGCTATTATTTTCCCCACCAAAAGACGTTGCTACAAGTTGAGAGATGCTTTTTCCAGGGTGAAGTAATAGAGGTCTCGGAATCGGGTCAGGTCCGAAGCAGCCAAGGCGCTGCATTATCCCGGCTAAACGGGAGAGGAAAAGGAGGCCGATATGAATGGATTGGAAAAGCTGAAACAATTATTGGGCTTAGGCGTCGCGGTCTCGGACGCAAGCGTCGTCGAAGAAGTGGAATCCCAGGTGAAGACCCTGAAGGAAATCCGGGAAGCCCTGGGATTGCCCCCAGACACCCCCGCGGCCGAAGTTAAAGAACGCCTCAAAACCCTGAAGGCGGAACACGAAGAATTGATGGGCCTGAAAGGCAAGTGGGAGGCCCGGGAAAAAGAGGAACTCGAAATCACCCAATGGCAGGCCCTTTACAGATCGGAGGACTGGCTGGGCTGCTGGATCGGCCTGGGTATCATCGCCGTAGCCATTCTCTATTTTTCTCTTACCGGTCTGAGTTATAAAGCTCCCACCTTCCGGTGGACCACTACTGGAGAATTTCAATCCCATACTACCGCCATGGCCCCGGTGGTTGATCAAATAATCAAGCAAGCCGGGAACAAAGGGGAAACGGCCTTGCAGGAACAGGCCCAGGCCCTCCAAAAGTCCATGGCCGCCCGGGACCGCAAAGCCATAGGGGTCGCGGGCAATAAATTGGAAGATGCAGCCAAAAAGGCCAAGGACAAAGATCTGAAGGCCAAGGCCGGAACGGTGGGAAAGGAATTCAGCGCCCAGGCCGGCAGACTCCCGGACAAGGTTCTATCTGCAGACAATATCAGGTATTCCCTTTATATCTTGTTGGCCTACCTGTTCATCGGCGTCATCGGTATGGCCCTCATGGGACAACCGGTGGGCTTCTTCATCACCGGCTTTCCCTTTGTCTTTGTCATATCCTGGTTGTCCCTCTTCCTGGCCGGCAACTACACCATCCACGAGTACGGCCTGGAATACGTGCTCTTTTGCCTCATCCTCGGCCTGTTGGTGAGCAATACCGTGGGTACCCCCCAATGGATGCTGCCCGCGGTGAGGACGGAATTCTACATCAAATCCGGCCTGGTCATCCTGGGGGCCCGGGTGCTGTTCGGGGTGATCATGAAAGCCGGCGCCCTGGGGATGGTGCAGGCCCTGGCCGTGGTGGGGATCGTCTGGTACGCCTGTTGGTGGCTGTGCAAAAGGCTGGGCATTGACGACGAGTTCGCGGCCATGCTCTCCAGTTCGGTATCCATCTGCGGGGTGTCCGCGGCCATTGCCACCGCGGGCGCGGTGAAGGGCGACCCCAAGAAGCTCTCCTACGTCACCTCCATCGTCCTGGTGTGCGCCGTGCCCATGATGGTGCTCATGCCTCTCATCAGCAAGGCCATGGGTATGCCGGACGCGGTGGCCGGGGCCTGGTTGGGCGGGACGCTGGATACTTCGGGCTCGGTGGTGGCCGCGGGCGCGCTCATCAGCGACCTGGCCATGAAGGTGGGGGTGACGGTGAAGATGTCCCAGAACGTCCTCATCGGCGTGGCCGCGTTCATCCTCTCCGTGGTCTGGACCATGAAGGGACGGAAAGAAGGCGAGCAGGCCACCCTGTGGGAAATCTGGTACCGCTTTCCCAAGTTCGTCCTGGGCTTTCTGGCATCGTCAATCCTGTTCTCCTTCATCCTGAGCGACGCCACCATCAAAGCCATCGGCAAGCCCGTACAGAGTCTGGAGGTCTGGTTCTTCGCCCTGGCCTTCACCAGCATCGGGCTGGAGACCAGGTTCATGGACCTGGCGGCCCTGGGGGGCGGCCGCCCGGCCCTGGCTTTCCTGGTGGCCCAGGGGTTTAACGTCATCTGGACCCTGCTCCTGGCGTATCTCTTGTTCGGAGGGATGATCTTCCCGTCGCCGGTGTTTTAACCGCAGCTTTTTTGAATGGCACCTGCCTGGGCCGGGAGAGTTTGACATCTTCCGGCCCCATCTTCTTCCCCCCGGCTCCTTGCTAAAATAACAAGGGCGGACCCGTAAGTCCGCCCCGACCACAATTAATCGTTTTCAAGGGAGGTGAACAGGGCCTCCAGCCTCCGTTTTCCTCCCCATCCTCAGTTTGCTAGTGCCCGCCCGGGAAAAAAGTGTGGCTTACCCACACCAAGATCCCCAGGGACACCACCCCGATGATGATGCTCCAGGAGATGAGTTTCTTCTCCACGGGGAGCAGTGGTTCATACTCCATTTTCTGGAGTTCATCGATTAACTTATGTTCCTCCACCGGCGGCACCACCGGTGCTTCTTCAGGCGGCAATTTGATTTCTTCAGCCATCACGACCTCCTTTATCCCTTAGCCCGCCAGCGGCGGATGGACCCCATGGAAGAAGATCCACGAAATCAACAGTCCCACCCAGATGATGAATCCGAAGAGGCAGATCACATACACCAACGCCAACCTGCCGATACCCTCTTCCCAGAGCTTCTTGAAGTTGGAGACCACCCCGATGGTGAAAAAGGTGAGGACAAAGAACATCACCCGGAAGGTATCCATGCCCGCCACCGCGTCGTTGGCCGTCTTGAGGGCCTTGGCCGACGACAGGCAGATGAGCAGCATCATGATAAAGGTAATCACATAGCCGATGACGAATTTGGGGAACCGGTCCCAAATCTCGACGGCGCCGATGCGGCCGCCCTTGCATTCGATCTTGGTGCACCAGATCACCGCCAGGATGAAGGCCCAGACGCCGATGAAGATATCGATGAAGACCTTGACGGTGGTGGCGGTCATCACCATCCAACCTTCCTTATAGTTAATGCCCTGCACGGCCATGGCCTTGGCCCGGATCAGGCCCTCCACGATGGCCCCGGAGGCCACCGCGGCCCCGTCGGTCTTCACGGCCAACCCCATCCAGGCCCCGGCCACCAGAGGCTCCGTCCACAGGAAGATTTGGGCCATAAACGGCAGGATCAACAATTCCACCACGGCAAAGATGACCACCAGGGAGGAGACCATAATGGGCACTATGGGCCGGGCCCGGATGGCGCCGCCCGTGGCGATGGCCGCGGAGATGCCGCAGATGGAGATCCCTGAAGCCAGCGGCGCGGCCCATTCCCGGCTAAACTTGAAGTATTTCCTGGCGACAAAATAGACCACGGCCCAGTAGATCAAATACGCTTCCACGATGGCGCATAGTCCCCGGAACAGGACGGCCTCGGCCAATCCCAGGGCCCCTGCCGCCTTGACCCCCAAAAAGGCCCCCAGGATAACAATCGCGGTTTTGATAAACAGTTCCGGCCGCGTGGCGGGTTCCAAAATCTTGGCAAATCCAGGAAAAAAGTTGCCGACGATTAAACCGGCGATGAGAGCGATGATAAACCCCGCCTCCCCCGTAAGTTTCAAAGACCAGCCGATGCCAAAACTTTTAAGCATCCCCGGGGTATTGGCGGCGATATAGGCGTTGTTACCCAAAAGGAAACAGCCATAGCTGATCCAGAAGACGATGGTGAAGGCCAGGATAAACCGGCCGGCGTTGACCCCCATGGCCACCGCGCCGATCTCGGTGATGACCAGCAAAAATAAGTACGTCAAGAATAGGGACGTGATCCCCGGCATGCCTTTGAGGGTTCCGGATACGGATCCTAACGCCTTGGTGATGTCGACCCACATGTTGGTCTTGATGCCCCAGCCCAGGATGTCTACGCCGACAAAAACTCCCAGGCCCAGGATAAAGATGAATAAACCGAACCAGAGAGATAGCCAATCCTCGCTAACGCCTTTCTTTGCTTCCATGTCCGTTCACCTCCTGAATTCCGGTTGATCGTAATGATCCTGATTCATAGAGCATCCTCCTGTCATTTTTTGATGGCAGCCAAGGCAAGTCCCTTTGCCGGCGAGGCTGTTGGCGAAACGGTTTTGAATTTGCAGTACAGCAAAGAAGGTGCCAGATATGGAAAGGGATCGGGAGGAAAGGCGCATGGGTAAAATAGCATGTATGATTAAGCGCTTATCTCAATATTACTCCGCCTCCCTCAGGGGCTGAAACTCGGATTACTGCTTCCTTTTGGAAGCAGCAGTGCTTCTTTCAGTTGGCATCGCGGCCGATTTCCTTTAAAATGAAAAATCAACCTTGATGGGTTGAGGAGCTTCAGTCATGTCCGAAAATCAGCCTCCTGCCCAGTCGCCGCCCCCGGCTAAGCCCCGGGGCTGCTTCAGTCTGCAACAAAAATTTCTCATCGGTGTGGGTATCATCTTCCTGGGTTTCAGCCTGATCATCGCCTTCCTGATCTATTCCTATGAGAAGAGCCTCCTGGAGGAAGCGGCCCACGAAAAATCGGAAATGGTGATCGCGGCGGTGGAAGCGAGCCGCAATTACGTCCAGGAAGTGTTGCGGCCTAAAATGTATGAGCTGTTGGGCCATGAAACCTTCATTCTGGAGGCCATGTCTACCTCTTTCGTGGGCCGCGCGGTGAGCGACCGCTTCAAGGATGCCCTGCCCGACTACCAGATCCGCCGGGTGGCCCTCCATGCCCGCAACCCCGTGTCGGAACCCCGCCCCGTAGAAAGCAAACTGATTCATTACTTCGCCACCCACCCGCAGCAGCGTAGCTGGAAGGGGATTGTCAAGATCGCCGGCCAATCCAGCTTCCTGCATTCCCGGCCCGTCTATTTCTCTCAGGAATGCCTGCACTGCCACGGCCGCCCCGAGGATGCACCCAAGGCTCTCTTAGATCTTTACGGCCGGGAGCGGGGCTTTGGCTATAAGGCGGGGGATATCGCCGGCATTACCGCGGTGTCCATCCCCGTGGATGTAGCCCTGTCCAAGATCAAGGACCGGGCCTTCGCCATTTTCGGCATCAGCTTTTTCGGCCTCTCCCTGCTTTACGTAGGCATCTGTTTCTTTTTTAACCGGGTGGTGGTGCACAACTTGCGGGATCTTCTGGACATCTTTCGCCACGGTCTTCGGGATGAGAAAGAGCTGCAACTGTTGACCGAGGCCCAGGCCAAGGACGAAATCCGGGAACTGACCGCAGGGGCGCAGGTCATGGTGGCCCACCTCCGGGAGACCCGGGAGCAGTTAGAGGATTACACCGGCAACCTGGAACAAAAGGTGGCCCAACGCACCAAGGCCCTGAAGGAATCCCGGCAGCGCCTGGAGGAAAAGGTGGCGGCCCGGAATCAGGAACTCCACACCCTGAACACCATCGCCGAATTAATCACCCAGGCCATGAACCTGACGGACATCCTGCCCCGGGTGCTGCCCCAGACCTTGAAGCTCATCCCCGCCCGGGCCGCCGCTCTCTATCTGCTCCGGGGCAATCCCCCTTGCTTGGAACTCCAATGCCAGGAAAATGCCGGGCAGTTCATCCAGCGCATGCCCATTGACGCCCAGGCCTGCAACTCCCTCCAGGAAGGGGAGGTGACGGATTTGACCTCCTCCCTGCTGGAAGCCGCGTGCGGCCGCATGAGTTTCTTTGCCTGCGAAGAGGAGCGCAACTGCCTCAATGTCCCCCTGATCTGCCGGGGCAAGATCATGGGCGTCATGACCTTCGTGGAAGTGGATTTTCAAGAGATCACCCCGGAAAGGCGGGAGTTGTTGCTCTGCGTCGGCCAGCAGATCGGCATCACCATCGAAAGCCTGCAAAATGTGGAACAACTGGTGAGCAGCAAAGACCTCCTGCAGTCGGTCTTCGACGGTATCACCGATATGATGGTGCTGCTGGACCGGGATCTCCGCATCAAGATGGTCAACAAGGCCTACCTCCAGCATTACGGCATGACCCTGGTGGAGGTCTTGGAGCAACCTTTTTCCTCCACCGCGGTGGCTCCCGGCTCTCCTTTATCCCCGGAGAGCCTCAAAGAAATCTTTCATTCCCAAAAACCCCGGACGGAAGAGGTAAAGACCGGTAATGGCGGTAATGGGGAAATTTTCCTGGTCCACTACTACCCCATCAGCGGCGACCGGGGGGAAGTGGCCGGCATCGTCGGCTATATCAAGAACATCACCACGGAAAAGCGGGTGGAGCAGAGAATCCAGCAGGCCGAAAAAATGGCGGCCTTGGGCCAGCTTGCCGGCGGCATCGCCCACGAAATCAACAATCCCCTGGGGGTGATCCTCTGCTACGCGGACCTGCTGAAAAGCCAGTTGGCCGATTTTCCCCAAGGTTTCCATGACGTGGGCACCATTGAGAAACATGCCCGGAATTGCCAGCGCATCGTCGCCGATCTCCTCAAGTTCTCCCGGGGCCAGGAGACGGAACCGCAGTTGGCCCAACTCAACTCCACCATCGAAGAAGTGGTGCAGATGGTGGACCACCAGTTTCGCCGCCAGCGTTGCCGGATTGATCTGAACCTCGATCCCCATCTGCCCCAGTTGAGATTCGATGTGGATAAGATGAAGCAGGTCTTCCTGAACCTGCTGATGAACGCCAGCCAAGCGAGTAAAGAGGGGCAGGGATTAATCCGCATCAGCACCCGCCACCGGCCGGAGGCCCGCCAGGTGCAGATCGTCTTTAGGGACAACGGGACCGGCATTCCTCCGGAAATCATGGGCCGCATTTTCGATCCCTTCTTCACCACCAAAAAGACCGGCGAGGGGACCGGTTTGGGGCTGTCAGTCAGCTATGGCATCATCAAGGACCATGGCGGGGATATTCAGGTGGAGAGTGAATACGGACAATGGACCCGGTTCACTATCGTGCTGCCCCTCGAGGCCCAGGAGTAAGAGACCATGCCCATTGAACGCGTCCTGCTGGTGGATGATGAAGAAGACATGTTGGAAGGGTTGCAGCGCATCCTCACCCAGGAACTGGAACAGGTGGAAGTGGTCACCGCCTCCCGGGCCCGGCAGGCCCTGCGTCTGGTGCGCCAGGTGCCCGTCGACCTGGCCCTGCTGGACATCCGCATGCCGGAGATCGACGGTTTGGAACTCCTGGAGGCCCTTCGGAAAGAGGACCCCTGGCTGACGGCGATCATGATGACCGCCTATGGCAGTATCGAAGTGGCGGTCGCGGCCATGAAACTGGGGGCCTATGATTTCATCACCAAGCCCTTTGAGAAGGAATCCCTGCTCCGGGTGGTGCGCAAGGGACTGGAACGCAACCGCCTCATCCGGGAAAATCGCCACCTGCGCCTCCGGGTGGGCGAGGACAACGGCTTTGAAGGCCTGGTGGGTCAATCGCTCCCCATGCGCCGTCTCTACGAGCGTATCCAGGCCATTGCCCACACCGACTACACCGTGCTCATCCGGGGGGAGAGCGGCACCGGCAAGGAACTGGTGGCCCGGGCCATCCACGCGCTCAGCAAACGGGGCAACCGCCCCCTGATCTCCATCAGCTGCCCCGCGGTTCCCGAAAACCTGCTGGAAAGCGAGTTCTTCGGGCACAAGCGGGGGGCCTTCACCGGCGCCGACCGGGATCACACCGGCCTCTTTGAGGAAGCCCACGGCGGCTCCCTTTTCCTGGACGAAATCGGCGATATCCCGGTTTCCATCCAGACCAAGCTGCTCCGGGCCTTGCAAGAACAAGAGATCAAACCTCTGGGCTCCGCCAAAGCCCACCGGGTGGACGTCCGCATCCTGGCTTCCACCAATCAGAATATCGAGGAGAAGATCCAAGACCGGACTTTCCGGGAGGACCTTTATTACCGCCTGAACGTGGTGACCATCAAGACCCCTGCCCTCCAGGAAAGATCCGAAGATATGCCTCTACTGGTGAATCATTTTTCCAGAATGGCCTGTTCCGAATTGGGGCTTTCTCCCAAACGCTTCACCGCCGAAGCCCTGGAAGAACTGCGGCGGCGTCCCTGGCCGGGTAATGTCCGGGAACTGCAGAACCTGGTGCGGCGGGTGGTCATGTTTTCCCCCCACAGCGTCATCCGCTCCCTGGAGCTCCGGGCCCTGGAAGGCACAGGTAATGCCGCCGACCCCCTTGTCCATCTTTCCGGAGAGGAGTCCCATAACCAGATCGAATTGTATGGCCAAGCCAAAGAACGGATAGTCAGCCGCTTTACCCATGACTACGTCACGGATCTCCTGGCCCAGACCGGGGGCAACGTCACCCGCGCCGCGGAGTTGAGCGGCCTGGGCCGGGCCTCTCTGCAAAAAATCATGCGCCGCCTGGGGGTCAAATCCGAAGGCTTCAGGAAAGAGGAATAACGAAAAAGATTAACCACGGAGACACGGAGAGCACAGAGTTACCCAGAAAGAAAATTAAAAAGGAGGACAGGCGCAGCCTGTCCTCCTTTAATTATTCTCTGTGAACCTCTGTGTCCTCTGTGTCTTTGTGGTTAATCTTTTAATTCTTCCGCACCATCTGCCGCGGTCCCACGCCGCCGGCGGGACGCCAATCCTTGGGCGGACAATAATCGGTGAGACGATCCAGTTGCCCCAACTGCTGCATCCTATCGTAGATCATGGCCCAGACACAGGGGACGTCGCACTTCAGAGTCGCGGACACCTCACACAGCCCCCCCTGGGAACCGCCGCAAGGACCGTTGAGCAGCGTTTTGGCACAGCGGGTAATCGGGCACAGGCCCGCGGTGGAACCCAACATGCAATCGCCGCAGCCCCGGCAGCGTTCCTGCCAGAGGCCCATGTCTGCAGTCTCGCCGATGAAGGTGGTGTTGATCCCCGGGAAGATGGGTTTGCCCGGCAGGCGTTCCGCCAGGCTCTGGACGCCCGCGCCGCAGGCGATGGAGACCACCGCGTCCACGCCCTGGGACTTATCGATGACATCCAGGAGGAACTCATGGATGCACTGGCGATCCACGCTGATCTCCTGGACTTCCACCTCTTTGCCTTCCAGGCGGAAGGTCATTTCCAGGGCCGCGGCCAGCTCCGCCACCTGTTTGCGCCCCCCGGCCAAACATTCCGCGGTGCAGGTGTCACAGCCCGCCACCAAAACCTTGCCATAAGGACGGACCATCTCTTTGATCTCAGAGAGGTTCTTTCTTTCCCCAACAACCATTTTTCTCTTCCTCAGCAAAAATTACGGGAGGTCGGCTGACCCTCCCGCTGGTTATTCTTAGCTAATCGATTACCTATAAGTATAGAATATCAGAGGCGGGGAAGCAAGCATTTTCCCAGGCTGCTTGTGGGATTGCACCACAATTTAAGGAATTCCCCAGGCTCACCCGTCAATCAAGAGAAGTCGTAGGGTGGGCGTCTCGCCCGCCCCGGTAATCCGCCCAGGCTGGAAAGCCTGGGCCGCCAATTATAACTTTTCGAAGCAGGCTTTGGTGGCGCAGGCTTGCCAGCCTGCGCAGGTGTTTCGGCACATACTGCTCAAGATACCGAGGCTCACCCGGAAAGACCGGCAGCTTAATGGTGCGCAAGGCGCACCCTACGGAAACTTGGAACTTTGAACTTGGAACTTGGGACTATTCACCGGTACGGATAATCCATCTGCGCTGCGATCTTCGCCCCGGCCTCGGCTCCCGCCAGGCGCTGCACCACGTGGAGCCCCAAATCCAGGGACGCGGACACTCCAGCCGCGGTGATTACCTCGCCGTCGTCCACCACCCGCTCGGCCGGGACGACGCGGCCATACTGCACCAGGTCTTGCAGGGCTTTGGGGTGGGTCGTAGCCCGCCGGCCCTCAAGAAAACCCGCGGCGCCCAGGAGCAGCGCGCCGGTGCACACCGAGGTCTTCAACGGCGCCGGGGCCGCGGACCGGAGCCATGCCACAAATTCCCGGTCGTGTTGCAGCGTCCGGGTGGCGAAACCTCCCGGGATAAATAGCAAATCGAACCCCGCCAGAGATTCGGCCACGGAATTGGCGATTATGCCCAGTCCCCGGTCATCGGCAATCCGGGGCGTTAGCGCACAAATACGCCACTCGAAATCCGGCATCAAGCCCAGGGTCTTGAGACGGGTCACCGGATCATAGAAGCCGATGAAATCCAGAGAGGTCATGCCTTCAAAGATGATTAACGCAGCTTTCATCCCTTGGTATTCCTGGGTTTTAGGTTCTTTTTTAGCGCCCAATTGATTCTTATCCGAGAACTGCGTTTGCAGGCAGAGGGCCTTAAAAGTCACCCTTTGAAAAAGGGGGATTTAGGGGGATTTCGAGGCCTGCCAAATCCCCCCCACCCCCCTTTTCCAAAGGGGGGAGTTAAGACCATTCGCCTGCGACTTATCCTCAAGTCCCGAAAGTTCATGTCAGTTTTCCCTTAACTTGGAACCAGGAACTTAGAACTCTTCGGTAGGGAATTGGTGGACAGTGCCCACCATACATTTGAATCTTGAACTTTGAACTTTGAACTTTGAACCGGCTACTATAACCCCAAGAATTCCCGGACTTTGGCCAGCATCTCTTCCCTGGTGCCGGGGTCGAACTCCCATATGGTGGTCT
>JAKAGH010000411.1 GCA_021817645.1 Deltaproteobacteria bacterium | reverse complement strand
TTTTTCCGCTTTTCCCCGCTGTGGGGGCTGGCGGTCCTGGTCCTGCTGGCGCTGCTGCTGGCGGCCTGCTCTTATGTCCTGTTCCGCCAGGACTGGCTGCTGCCCACGGCCGCGCCGCAATTGGGACTGGTGCTGGGCTACCTGGCCATCCTGGGCCTACGGCTCACCGGGGAAGAGCGGGAGCGGGCCCGCCTGCGGCAAATCTTCGGGCGTTATGTGTCCGGGGAAGTGCTGGAGAAAATCCTGGCCTCCGGCAAACCCCCCGATTTGGGAGGAGAAGCCTTCACGGTGACGGTCCTTTTTGCCGATATCCGCAATTTCACCACCATGTCCGAGTCCCTGCGGCCTCATGAAGTGGTGGAGATGCTCAATACTTATTTCAGCCGGGCCTGCGAGCCGATATTAGAGCAGGGGGGCATGGTGGATAAGTTTGTAGGGGACGCGGTCATGGCCGTGTTCGGGGCCCCGCACCCCCAACCGGACCATGCCCGCCGGGCGCTCAAGGCCGCCCTGGCCATGGCCGCCGCGGCCAAGGGATTTCAAGACTGGATGGCGGCGCGTTTTGCCGGACAAAATATCCCGGAATTCCGCATCGGCATCGGCCTCCACACCGGGGAGACCGTGGTGGGCAATATCGGCACCCCGAAAAGGTTTGAATTCACCGCCATCGGCGATACGGTGAACACGGCCTCGCGCCTCGAGGGCTTGACCAAGGAACTGGGATGGCAGATTGTCGCCAGTGACGCGACCATTAAGGCGGCAGGCCCGGGAGTGGTGACCGGGGGCAGGGAAGAGCACCGGGTCAAGGGCCGCCAGGAGCCGGTGGTGGTCCTGGAAGTAAAGGGCCTGGAGGAATAATACAGTTTTTAGTTTTTGGTTTTTAGTAAAATAATAAGGAAATTTCGCAGCCCGGGGGTCAAGGGATGACCCGCGCTCCCCGGCCAGGAAAAATTATCGAGGAGAAAAAAGTGATGCAGGCCATATTCCATCTCCCCAAAAAGTCCGTCTTTCTGTTGGCCGTCGCCCTCTTGATAGGCGCGGCCGCGGCTCTGGCCCAGAGTTCGTCTCCGGATGTGGGCCTGGTGACCAAACTGAGCGGCAAAGCCACCTACTGGAATGATCAAGAGAAAACCCCGGCGAAGGTACAGGCCTTTATGAAGGTGCGGCAAGGCGATCACATCGAGCTGGCCGGGGAAGGGGCGCTGCAGCTGCTCTACTTCGCCAGCGGCCGCCAGGAAACCTGGAAAGGCCCGGCCCGGCTGCAGGCCGGGTCTGGCCAAAGTCTGACCCCTCCCGGCGGGCAGGTTACGCCGGAAGTGAAGATGCTGCCCGCGTCCGCGGCCAAAAAGATGGCGGCCGCGCCTTTCCTCTTGGCCCGGGGCGGCGCCAGTCTTGCGGAGGCCACGCTGGCTAAGGGGTTGGCGTCAGAACGGGCGGGAGCTACGCCCATGATGGAGAAGGCCCCTCCGGGCCGTTCGGGGGTCACGGAGATGCAGCGGGTGGCCCCCGGCCGTTCCGGGGCCATCCAGACCATGGCCCCTGTCTGTCCGGTGCAGCCGCAGGCCGCCCCGCTCACCGCCGCGGCCCGCCAGGAAATCCAGGCAGCCAAGAAGGAATACCTCGGCCTCAAGAAGAAAGCGGCCGCGGACGACTTTACCCCGGAGTTGTATTTCCTGGGGGTTTTGGCCCAACACCGGCAATACCCGGAAATGGAGCGGATGCTTGATCAAATCTTGCAGAAAAAGCCGGGAGATCAGAGGTTTAATGATCTAAAAACCTGGGTCCGGGCCCAATGTAGCTAGGGGAATCAGTCTCGCCATTGCCGATCATGGAGGTTAAGATGCTCAGGCTTATTGCCATTTGCCTTTGCTGCGCTCTTTTGAGTTGGCCGGTCACCGCTGCACCTGCCCAACCGGGAGGTTGGCATCGTGCTGGCGGCAAAGAAGCAGCGCCGCCGGAAGAGGTGGCCCCCGCCGGGCAGCGGCCGGAAGTGGCGGAAATAAAAGGGATGCTCAAAAAAGGGGTTGAGTTGGAGAATGCCAACCGGAACTATCCAGCCCTGTCCGTCTATCAGGAGGCCCTGCAGCGCAGCGAGAAAGTCCTGGGGCCGGAGCATCCCCTGACCGCGGCCTGTATGGCCCGGTTGGCGAAGGTCTATGCCTTGCTCGGGTTCTTTGACCAGGCCCTGCCCCTGGCCCAGAAGTCTTTGAAGATCAGGGAAAAGGCCCTGGGCCCGGAAACCCCCCAGACCGCCCACAGCCTGTTAGTTTTGGGATCCCTTTACGGCCAGATGGGGGCTCATGAAAAAGCCCTGCACCTGCTGCAGCAAGGTTTGCGGATCAGCGACAAGGCGGCGGGGGCAGACGCGCCCATGACCGCAGCCGCCTTGAACAACCTGGCGCTCCTTTATGCCCAGATGGGGTCTTTGGACCAGGCCCTGCCTTTGGCCCAGCGCGCCGTCCAGATTAGAGAACAGGTGTTTGGACCGGACAACCTGTGGACCGGCGTAAGCCTTAAAACTCTGGGATTTCTCTATCTGGCCAAGAAGAATTACGGCCAGGCCGAGTCTTGTTTCCGCCGGGCCAAGCAGCATCAGGGTGAGCAGGGCTTAGTGGAGCTTTACCTGGCCACCGGGCGTTATCAAGAGGCCCTGGACCTGCTGCCGCGCCTGACTCCCTGGGCCTGGATGGCCCCCCAGTACCAGGCCCAGTTTTATACCCAAAAAGGCCTGGCCCTC
>JAKAGH010000410.1 GCA_021817645.1 Deltaproteobacteria bacterium | reverse complement strand
ACGGCCCTGGAATTCATGGACCACGTCACCCTGGGCTGCGTCCGGGAGATGCTCCCCTTTCAGATTCCCTCCCAAGCATCAGCCCTGTTGCTCATCGCCGTGGACGGCCACCCCCGCGACGTGGAGGAGCGGGCCGCGGCCATGGCCCGGTTCTGCCAGGAGCAGGGCGCGGACCCGGTGCTCCGGGCCCGCACCCCGGCGGAGGCGGAAAAGCTGTGGCAGGCCCGCAAGGTGGTATCCCCGGCCCTGCTGAAGGTGAAGCCGAATAAGGTGAGCGAAGACGTGGTGGTGCCGTTGAGCGCCATCCCGGACCTGATCGCCGCGCTGGAAGACCTCTCCCGGCGCCGGGGGCTGCTGATCCCCTGCTACGGCCACGCCGGGGACGGCAACATCCACGTCAACATCCTGTATGATCAGCGGCTGCCGGGGGAGGCGGAAGCGGTAGGTCCTACGGTAGTAGAGCTCTTTCAAATGGTGCGCCGGTTGCAGGGCACCCTGTCCGGGGAGCATGGCATCGGCCTCACCAAGGCCCCGTATCTGGGGATGGAGCTAACGCCCGCGGCCATGGCTCTGCAACAACGCCTCAAGCAGGCCTTTGACCCCCAGGGTATCATGAATCCGGGAAAGATTTTCCCCCCTGCGGCTGGGAATTAACGGTCGGGGGGGGTTAATCTCCGGCCGCGGCTAAAGGGACCCGAACCTTAAGGGAATTAATCCATTAGAAATTTTTAATGCTTGACAAAATTTTCACAATGACGTAGTTTGAAAAACTAAAACCCGGCGATAAAATCTTTAAGGAGGATATGTCGGCATGGCCACTATCGAATACAAGGGCAAGACCTTTACAGTTGACGAAGACGGCTTCCTGGAGAACCTGGACCAGTGGTCCCAGGAATGGGTAGATTATGTGAAGGATTCCGAAGGCATTAAGGAACTCACCGACGAGCATTGGAAGGTCATCAACATGCTCCAGGATTATTACAAAAAGAACGGCATCGCCCCCATGGTGCGGATTCTTTCCAAGGTGACCGGCTACAAATTGAAACACATCTATGAGTTGTTCCCCTCCGGGCCGGGCAAAGGAGCTTGTAAGATGGCAGGGTTGGCCAAACCCACCGGTTGCGTCTAAGCCTTCCTCCATTTACATATAGCCTTTTTGCGTCTTTCAAGCAGATTCCCCTGCGTGAGGGGGAATCTGCTTGAATTTTGGCATAAAGGTGCGCGGATGCCGGGAAAGAATCATTTGACAATCACTCCGCCCTTCCTTTAAACTTCAAGAAAATACATCTATTCAGTATTATGTTCAGGCTGCACCTTAGCAAGCCGTGTGGGCGCCTATGCCGCCGATCCGGACAGGGGGTTCCTGAAGGAGAAAGCGTATGTCCCACCCCATTAAAAAAATCTTGTTCATCGAACCTCGCGCTCCCCGGCCCCATATCTTCAGCCGGGTAGCCATCCCCCGGCTGGGGCCGGTGCTGTTGGGCACCATTCTCCAGCGCCAGGGGTTCGAGGTGAAGGTCATCATTGAGGAGATCGATGCGCCGGAATACGGCAGCCTGGATTTTCACCCCGACCTGGTCTGCGTCTCCAGCATCACTTCCACCGCGCCCCGGGCCTACGAACTGGCGGATTATTATCGCCGGCAGGGCGTGCCGGTGGCGCTGGGCGGGGCCCATCCCAGCTTCGTAGTCCGGGAATCCCTGGATCATGCCGATTATGTCATCTGCGGGGAAGGGGACGAAGCCTTACCCGAATTGGTGGCCACCCTTAATGCCGGGGGAGATCTGGCCCAGGTGCAAAACCTGGCCTATCTGGAAGGGGACATAATGCGCCAGAACCCTTGGCGCCCCCTGGTGGAGAACTTAGACGACCTGCCCATCCCCGATTATGATGTGATCCATGGCTGGGCCGCGCGCCGCGGCCGCCGCTGGATGTCCATCGCCACTTCCCGGGGCTGCCCCTTTAACTGCCGTTTCTGCGCGGTGATCAAGCTTTTCGGCCGCAAATACCGTTACAATTCCGTGGACCGGGTGCTGGCGGAAATCCGGCAAAACGGCGTCAAGGCCGATCACATCTTTTTCTGCGACGACAACTTCACTGCCAACCGGGAGCGGATCAAGGAATTATGCCAGCGCCTGCTCGAAGAGAACCTGAAAATCGAATGGAGCGCCCAGGTGCGGGTGGAGGCGGCCAAAGACGAGGAACTGATGGACCTCATGGCCCGGGCCGGTTGTTATTGTGTCTTTGTGGGTTTTGAATCCATCAATCCCGCCACCCTGAAGCTGTACAATAAATCGCAAACTGTGGAAAATATTAAGGAATGCGTCATTAATTTCCATCGTCACCATATCCGGGTCCACGGCATGTTCGTCTTCGGCTCCGAGGAGGACCACTATCAGGTCATCCGGGACACCGTGCGCTTCTCCCGGGATCTGGACCTGGACTCCCTGCAATACCTCATCTTGACGCCTATTCCCGGCACCCCGGTCTATCAGGAACTGGAGGCCCAAAACCGCATCTTCTACCACGATTGGAGCCACTACGACGGCCACCATGCGGTCTTCCAGCCCCGGCAGCTGACCGCTTATGAGCTCCAATACGAGACTATCCGGGCTATGAAGAAATTTTACTCTTTTCCTTCTGTGCTCAAGCGTCTGGTCGCCCGGGACTGGTTCTATGTCAAACTCAAGGCTTGGGGCCGCATCCAGATGTGGCAGGCCCAGTGGGGCAAGAGCAACTATGCGGAAAAACTAAAAAAACA
>JAKAGH010000066.1 GCA_021817645.1 Deltaproteobacteria bacterium | reverse complement strand
GAGCTGGGGGAGCCCGATTTCCCCACCCCCCGGGTGGTCACGGACGCGGCCTTCCGGGCCCTGGCCGACGGCGAAACCCAGTACACCCATTCCCAGGGGCTGCTGGAACTGCGGGAGATTTTGTGCGGGCATTACCTGGAAAAGTACGGGGTGAAACTCACCCCGGAGCAGTTCATTGTCACCTCCGGCACCTCTCCGGCCATGGTCCTGATCTTTGCCGGGTTGTTGGACCCTGGGGACGAAGTGCTGTTAACCGACCCCCATTACGCCTGTTATCCCAACATGCTGCGGCTGGTGGAGGCCGTGCCCCGCTACGTGCGGGTGCGGGAGGAAGACGGGTTCCAGTTCCGGCCCGAAGAGTTGGGGCAATATTTAACCCCCCGCACCAAGGCCATGATCCTCAATTCCCCCTCCAATCCCGCGGGCACCCTGCTGTCTCAGGAAGACCTGGCCGCGCTGGCGGAATTGGGGCCTTTGATCGTCTCTGACGAGATTTACCACGGCCTGGTCTATGAAGGCAAAGAGCACACCATCCTGGAGTTCACTGACCGGGCTTTGGTGATCAACGGCTTTTCCAAGCTCTACGCCATGACCGGCTGGCGTCTGGGCTACCTCATCGCGCCCCCGGATTTCGTGCGGCCTCTCCAGAAACTGATGCAGAATTTCTTTATCTCCGCCAACCCCTTTGTGCAGCGGGCCGGGATCGCGGCCCTGACCCAGGGGGGCCCGGAGATAGAGAAAATGCGGGCCACTTATGATCAGCGGCGGCGCTTTTTGCTGTCGGGCCTGGAGAAGCTGGGTTTCCATATTCCCGTGCCCCCGACGGGCGCGTTTTACGTCCTGGTCAACGCCCGGCACCTCTCCCCAGACTCCTATGCCCTGGCCTTCGATATCCTGGAAAAGGCCAAGGTGGGGGTGACGCCGGGGATCGACTTCGGCGCGGGCGGCGAAGGTTTCTTGCGGCTGTCCTACGCCAATTCTCTGGAGAACCTGGCGGAGGCGCTCAGGCGGTTGGAGAAATACCTGGCGGAGCGCCGGTCTTGATACGATTTTCTCGGGAAAACATCGGTTTGCGAGAGGAATTCTCGTATCAACCGCCTGGGGGCACACATGGGTGCCCCCCTACAAGTAGGAGCGGACCCAGGTGTCCGCTTACCTGGTGCGCACAAGTGGGGCGCGCCTACAAAAAATAGCTTAAAACCCGCGGCCTGCCTGGCTTTTTCAATTTGATAACCAAATTCTCATTTTTTGGCCTTTCCTCTCAAGTTTAGATTTCCCGATCCGGCGCAACCCGGCCTCTGCTGTGGCTCAGGGCTTTGCCCCCCAATCCCTTCTCTCAAATTAGAATTCCGGATTTCAGGCCATCCCCAGAGCAACTTTGATATCATTATTTTTATCTTGTAATATTAGCCAGTTAAAAATATTTTTGCTTTCTTGCCATTTGGCAAGGCTGATGCATTCATAAATAGCAATCGCCGTTGGCGACCAACTCATCCGAGATCAGGAGAACAGAAAGACAATGAAGAAAGTTGTTTCCACTTTAACTGCAGTGGCTTTTGTATTGGGTCTGGCCGGCGCCGGCATGGCGCAATCTGTGGCCAAGGACGCGGCGAAACCGGCAGCGAAAACCGACCTCAAGGTGACCCAGTCCCAGGTGGCCCCCAAGGCTGAAAAGCCCGGTGAAGTCACCAAACCCGCGGCCAAGGAAGAAGTCAAACCCGGCGACAAAGCCAAATCCGTGACCAAGGACGCGGCCAAACCTGGGGAAAAAGACAAAGGCAAGGACGTGAAGAAGAGCACCACCCCCGAAAAGAAGGTGGACAAGAAGTCCGAGCACCCCACTGAGCACCCGACTGAGAAGCCGGTGAAGTAAGAAAAGAAGCTGGAGGCGGCAAGCCTAGGGCTCGCCGCCTAACCCGGACAACTCCTGACTAATAGGGATGAATCCGGGAACATAAAAAAAGCCGGGCAGGATTCCTGCCCGGCTTTTTCTTATCATGTCGCACAAAAGTTACTTGAGAGAGGAACCAGGGCCCCTGGCCCCATTAAGAACCTATTTTAGCAATTAAATGCAAACCCTGGTGGCACAGGCTTCCAGCCTGTGCTCATTCATCCGCCTTTTTCATAAAGCCAGGGATATTCTTCCGGTTGCGACTCCCATCCCGCTTTTGACGGATTGTCCCTTATATACTGCCATTTTTCCAAAAATTCCGCCTCATCCCGGACAATGCGATCATAACGCTCATCCTGCCACAAGGACCCTGCTTTTTCCCGCAGCCGGTTGATTTTTTGAGAACTGAAGCTTTTGACACTGTGGATGATTTCGGCCAGGTCGAAGGCCCCGTCTTGGCCCTTGGGAAGAGGCTGGGCCAGGACGTGCACATGGTCTATTAAAACCACTGCGGCAAAAATCTTCCATTTCAAACCTTCCCAATGCCGCAGGGTATCCAGGACAATGGTACGGTCTTGCGAATCCAAAGTTCGCCCTTGCTCACAGCGCCAGGTTATAAAGTACACTCTACCCGGCTCTTGCCAATGCGGTAGATTCCTATATGTAATTTGAAAAGATTGCACAGGCTGGAAGCCTGTGCCACCAGGGCTTTTTGTCTTATCCGAACTTTTTGATTCTTGGGCCGCCACTCCCTTCCTTTCCCAGATAGCGAATATACAGTAAGCAGTAGATATCCCGGTAAATTTGGCTTTTTCTGCTCACTGCTCACTGCTCACAATTTATCCGCCGTTAGCCCCCTCTCCTAAATCTTCTACTTCCCCAATAACGCCGCGGCCTCTTTGGCAAAATAAGTCAGGATCAAATCCGCGCCGGCCCGTTTGATGGACGTCAATGATTCCAGCATTACTGCGGTCTCATCCAGCCAGCCCTTTTGGGCCGCGGCCTTGATCATGGCGTATTCGCCGCTTACCTGGTACGCGGCCAGGGGCAGCTCGATTTCCGGGCGCAGCCGGGCCAGGATATCGAGATACGGCATGGCGGGTTTGACCATAATCATATCCGCGCCTTCCTCCACGTCCAGAAAGGCCTCCCGCAGCGCCTCCCGGGCGTTGGCCGGGTCCATCTGGTAGGCGCGCCGGTCCCCGAATTGGGGCGCTGATTCCGCCGCGTCCCGGAAGGGGCCGTAAAAGCTGGATGCGTATTTCACCGCATAAGAGAGGATGGCCGTCATTTCCAGGCCCACCTCATCCAGGGCCTCCCGGATGGCCCCCACCCGGCCGTCCATCATATCCGAGGGTGCCACAATGTCCGCGCCGGCTTGGGCGTGGGACACCGCCACCTGGGCCAGCACCTCCAGGGTGGAGTCGTTGTCCACCTCCCCTCCCGGCCGCAGCAGGCCGCAGTGGCCGTGGCTGGTATAGCCACAGAGGCAGACGTCGGTGATCACCACCAGGTTGGGGAGTTGTTTCTTCAGCTGGCGCACCGCCTGCTGCACCGCGCCTTTGGGGGACGCGGCTTCGCTGCCGGTCTCGTCCTTCTTCTGGGGCAGGCCGAAGAGCAGGACCGCGGGCACCCCCAGGCCGGCCACTGCCTTGGCCTCTTCCACCAGCTTTTCCACGGACATACGGAAGACCCCGGGCATGGAAGGAACCTCTTCCCGCACGCCTTTCCCCGGAGTGACGAACATGGGGTAGATGAGGTCTTCCCGGCGCAGCCGGGTTTCCTGGACCATGCGCCGCAAGGTTTCGGACCTTCTGAGCCGCCGGGGCCGGAATACTGCTTCCATATCTTTCCGCCTTCTGTTTCTGAAATTGAGCATTCGCTGCTCTGTTAGTTGACCCATTAATTTTCGCTCATGGGCTAAAGGCCTGTCAAGCCTCCCGTGATTGCTAAGGGTGGCGCGGCCGCGGCCGGATGGCCGTGCGGCGATTTTCCGGGACTGGTATCGTGTTCAGGAATACAGTGCAAAAAAATGGGACTCATAACTCCCCTGCCCTGCTGGGATGGGGGGGAAAGAGGAGGGAGCTACTTTGGACAAGTAGCTGTAATCAAACCCCAATATGCCACCCCCACCCCAACCCTCCCCCCTCGAAGGGGGAGGGAGTTAAGAGTGACAATCTCTGTAGGATATTTTTAGGACGGCACACTGGCGGCTAGGGCCATCTGCTGCCCCTCCTGTCAAAAGGGTTGACTGGGGTCCTGGGGATGGGATAATAATGCCGTGATCCCATTTAAACGAGGTATGCTGCGCGTGTTGACACGAAAAATCTGGCTGGTCCCGGTCATTTTACTAACTTTGGCCGGCTGCCTGGGAGCGCCGGTGGCGCCCGTCCAGCAAGCCCCTCCCCCGGTAGTCGAGGCCCCGGCTCAACCTGACCAGATCCGTCTTGAGGATGCCTTGAAGGGCCGGACCCTGTCCAATGGGGAGGTGGCCGAGCTCAGCGACCGGTTGCTGTGCGACGGCAATACCTGTCTCAATGACGAGAAGACCATGGCCCGCCTGGAGATTTTGCTGCTGCGGGCTTTGAAATCTCCGGAAAAGAGCCAGCGCGCGGTGCTGCTCCGGAACCTGGGGATCATTCATTACCATCAAAACAAGTTTAAAAATGCCCGCCAGGAACTGCAGAACTCCAACGAATTGAACCCCAGAGATCCCCGCACCCATTTTTACCTGGCCCGCCTCTTTGCACAGCAGGGGGAAGTTTACCAAAAGCAGGGCAAGCAGAAATTATCCCGGCAGCAGTTCAAACGCGCGTCCATTGAAATGGATATGGCCCGCAAGCTCGCGCCCGGCAACCCCACTTACAAACAGGACTTGCAGCACTTTAATCACCCAGGTCCGGGAAGATGAAGATTTCCTGCCCTTATTGCGGCAACGACACCGATTTCTATGAAGTGGCCGAAGGGGTCACCATCACCACCTTTTACGTGCAAAACGAAGACGGCAGTTTTTCCGCGGTGAGCGACGATTCGGAGATCCAGGGGGAAGTGCGTCTCTTCTGCGGCGAATGCCACAAGGAACTGAAAGAATACCACAGCCACTTCATTGATATGCTTTTCTAAACCAGGCAGCCAGGCCCTCCGGCGGAGGGCCTGGCTGTTTCAGGTAATCACCTTTTAATCGAGCTATTGATTGGGGTTCGGGACCACGCAATAGCCTGATTCTGTGCCTTGATAACAGGGCTGATAGTACGTCCCGCTATCATAATAGTAGGTCTGATTGTTGACGACCATGGGCTGGGCGCTGCTGGACAGGCCCCCCACGACTGCGCCCACCGCCAGACCCGCGGCTGTCCCCGCCGCGACACCGCCCCACCCGGGGCCGCCGTAGTAGGGTCCCCAACCGCCGCCCTGAACGTTCACATTTCTATTGACGTTGATGTTGGGGTTATACGGGTGATAGGGGCCAGGACCAGGGTGAGGACCTGGCGGACCGGGATGGGGACCCGGAGGGCCAGGATGAGGTCCCGGTCCCGGATGCGGACCCGGTCCTGGTTGCGGTCCCGGACGAGGTCCCGGCCCCGGTTCGGGGCGAGCGGCATGTTGATACCCGCGGCCCGGCTCGAACCCCGAGGCATGGTAAGTCTCCGGGTGGAAACTGCCCCCGCCGAAGCCGCCGCTGTGGTAGCCGCCGCCGTGGGAACCAGCAAACCCGCCGCCACCACCATGGCCGCCGCCACCCCGGGCCTGGACTTCTTGAATCATCACCGGCAAGCCCAGCAGAAACCCGATCAAGCAGAGCACCGCCAGCTGTCCTATGGTTTGCTTCAGTCTCATGACGCACCCCCTTTCTTCTTGGACTTAGCCGGCTTGGGCGCCGGGGGCGCGGCCTTTTTTACCGGCATGAATTTGATCTTTTGGGCCCCTGGAGGCGGCGAGAAGGTGAACAGGCTGTCCGCCAGCTGGGGGGCGAAGTTCCAATCCGAGAAATAGGCGGTCCACTGGGGGCCGCCGGAGAGCTTCTTTTGAGTGACCACTACCTTGCGCAACAGCGGCTTGTCTCCGGTATCGATCCACAATTGGTAATGAACCTTCTCTTTGTCGAAAGCCAGGTGCTGACAGGTGACCCCCCGGACTTTGCTTTCACCCACATATAAGGCGTTGGTCACCCCCTGGCTGGCATGTGCCGCCAGGCGGTTGGCGCCCAATTCGGCCAGGCCCACGCGCACCCCGTATTCCTTGCCGGCCTTATCCAGGGCGGCGTCGATGTCGCCGGGGATTTCCAGGCTGCCATAGTGGTTCTTGTCCTTATCATACAGGGTGAGGGTCTTGCCGTCGAAGAACAGCTGCTTGCTCTCCACGTCGCCGTCACCGTTGATCCGAAGCTTGTCCGGACGCCGGAAGAACGCCTCCACATCCAGGCCGTACTGCAATTTCCGGCCGCCGGCATAGACCTGGTCATCGGTAACCTCGGCTTTGAAGGAGAATTGCTGCTGATTCTTCAGAAAGTCACACATCTTTTGCAGTATTTGCTTGGCATCCGGCGCGGGCGTGGTCTCTTTGGCCGCCGGAGCGGGCTGACTTGCAGCCGGAGGCGCCGGCGCGACGGCTTTGGGGGCCGGTGCCTTTTCCTGGGCCAGACCGATTGCGGGGGCCACCAGAAGCAGGAGCGCTAACAGGCCCAACCCCCAGGACATCTTTTGTCTCATAATCTTCCTCCTTAGTCTTTAAGATCGTTGGCTTAACCGATTTTCTTAAATGCCCGCGGCCCGGTAAGTGGCCTTTCCTTCTTTGCAGGTTCTCACCATCATCGGCTCTTCCTGCAAACCGTCATCGTCGCCTGGTTGGTCATGCCCGGAATTTTCCATACTATTGAGTCGTCTGTGATTCTATTTTTATATGCATTTTCTCTGTCAGGCCAGTGGCAAGATTGAAAAATATAATTTGAATTAGGAATTTAGGAGGCGTAATGTAACCAAAATTTTTCGAAAAAGTCCATGGGCGGTGGGCCCGGCCATCCGACGATTGCGGCCAGCGCTTCAATCTCCCCTTGGCCTTCAAGCCGGTGGTGCCGGCCCTGGTGAAGAAGCCGATTTTCGACTGAGATGATGGAGGCGGCAACATGCATTACTTGAGAAAGATCACCCGGCAGCTTCGGGCTGCGGCCGCCGTCCTGACGCTCATTATGTCCTTGTTGCTGCTATCTCCCGCCGTGGCCGCGGAGTTCGGGACCGGCATTTACATGTTGGGCTATCAAAGCTCCCTGGCCGGTTTTATGCCCGAGCCCGGCTTCTATTTGCGCAATGATTTCTATGCCTATCAGGGAAACGCGAAAATCATGCCGTTTTCCGGCCGGGTCGAGGTGGATTTGCGCAGCCGCCTGATCACCGACCTGGTTGCAGGTTCTTATGTGACGCCCCTGAAGATTTTTGGGGCCAACTATGCGGTGGGGCTCATCTGGTCTTCGGTGACCAATTCCTTTTTGAAAGGCACGCTGTCCTTCGACACCAAATTCCCGAACCTCAACCGCTTCCTCGACCGGCGCTTCGGCGGCAGCGAGGAAGGGACTTACACCGGGGTGTCGGACCTGGTGATCACCCCCATCAGTCTCGGCTGGCACCTGGGTAATTTTCATATCCTGGCCTGCGGCAACTGGTACGCCCCGGTGGGCTCATATAATGCCGAGCGCCGGCTGAACACGGGGCTGAACCGCTGGGCCCTGGAGCCCAACGTGGCGGTCACCTGGCTGCACCCCAAATACGGGCAGGAAGTCTCTCTTTCCCTGGGCTACACCGTGAACGTGAAAAACCCTGCCACTCAGTACACCACCGGGCAGGAACTCCATTTGGAGTACTACCTGGGCCAACACTTGCCCCTGGGCTTCGCCGCGGGGCTGACGGGCTACATCTATAACCAAATGACCGCGGACACCGGCACCGGCGCCACCCTGGGGGCCTTCCACGGCCAGACCATCGCCCTGGGGCCGTGCCTCTCCTATAGCGGCAAAATCGGCACCCATGCCATCGGCGTCAGTGCCAGGTATTACAACGAAGTCAAAGTCCATAACCGTTTCGACGGCCAGTCCTGCTACCTGACTTTGAGTTTGGGTTTGTAGGGGGGGCACCCGTGCGTGCCCCCCGGGGGTTCGCAAAAACACAATCGGTCCTTAAAAATCAATACGATCGTAACATTAACCCAGTGGTATCTGCGAACGCCCGGGCGGACACATGGGTCCACCGCTACAAAAAAATTGTCGTTTGATTGCGACTTGGTATAAGAGGCAGGAGACTTATCCCGGATAGCCCGCGTTTTCACTGGACCGCGGTTTGCCGGCGGCAACCTTTGGAGGGGGTAAGCTGGGGAAATTTCACTGCACGGCTGGGGGGGTGGGCCCAGCTGCGGCAAGTCTTCTTACCGCGGCTCAACCCTTCTTGATTACTTGCTTCTCCGCCTGGCTGCGGGCATAGAGGGCCATGTATTCTTCCTGCACCGATTTGGCCTCTTTTTCTGCATCCTCCAGCCTTTTTTCCAGCTCCTTGATGACCTTGGACTTTTCCTGATAATCCCGGGAAGGCTGCCCCAGCCTGGCCTCCAATTCCTCCTTGGCGGCCAGGAGCTTCTCCCTATCCGCAAGCAGCTCTCCCAAATCCGCCTGGAGCACACCCCTTTCTTTTTGCAGGCTTTCCACCTGGGCCCGGAGTAACAGATTAAGCTGTTCCGGGGTCATGTTTTCCAGCTCTTCTTCGGTGGGCGGCCGACGCCGGAAGATGCGCAGCGCCTGGGGCCGGAACCATAAAGCCGCTCCCCCCAGCATAGCTGCCACTACCGCCGTCAGCCCCAAAACGCCCCAGAGCCACTTCCGGTTTCGGGGAACTACTGCGCCAGCCTTTTTGACCGAGGTAGCTGCCGTGGCGCTCCTTGGACCTATCCCGGGCGCGGCGCCGCCGGCAGCCGGGTCCAGGTCCACCTTCACCGGCAGCGTCTGCAGAACCAGGGGCCGGCCTGAGGCCGTGGTGCCGCTCAACTGGGCGTTGACCAGGCACTTGCCGCAAAGATCAGGGGGCAGAGCCAGGGAAAATCCTTTCCCCGGCGGGGGTTGCACAAACTTGGCCGCGACCCCCCGGTCCGGGGAGATGATGTTGAGCCATCCAGTCAATTGCGCGGCTTCCCGGCCCGGGACGGGGTGGAATTCCACTTCGCTCTTTCCCTCGCCGGAGACCGGTTGGGCCTGATACCACGGGTGGGTGACTTTGAGGAAAATATTCCTTTCCCGCTGGAAGGTCTTACCCAGAACCCGGATCCGGAGCTGCCACATTCCCGGGGCGCAGAACGCCGGGAATCTCGCCACCCGGGCGTTGGCGGGCCAAAGCTCCTTCTGTTCCGGAGGCGGCGGGCCCATGGGCAACTGCACCGGCTTGCCCCCTTCCGCCTTGAGCTCCGCGGTGAACGAAGTCTGGCTCAGGACTTCCGGCGTCGCCACCGGCTGGTCCTTATCCTGCAATAAGGCTCCGGCCGACAGGCACTCATCCGCACCGGCCTCTTGCGGCAGATGGGGGCACTCCAGTTTCAGGTCCGTCATCAGGATGATCTTGCCGTCTCCGTCTTTATGGCCGGATACCGTCCAGTTGCCCGGCTCGGGCTTAGGCAGGGTCACCATGTCAAAGGTGGGTGAGGAAAACCACCGGGTCCCCTCGGTAGCCGGAGTAAGCTTCCGGCCTTTGGGGTCTTCCAGGAGAATCGCTTTGCCCTGTTGGGAACGGGTGACCACCAGGATGGCCTCCTGGACCTCGGGATCGATCAGGAAGCGGTTGCCCACCAGGGGAGCAAGTTGCGGCCCTTTTAAGGTCTCATAAAATTTTAGGAACGCCTGGTGCAGGTCCTGGGCCGTGGGGATCAGGAGGAACCGCCCCCCGGTCTCATCAGCCATAGTCTTGAGCAGGGCCTGGTCGCTTTCGGGGGTAAAGGCCACGGTGTATATGGGAATGCCGGCTTTCTTGTACGCGGGAATAATTTGTTGATGCACCCGCTCCACAAATACCTTAGAGTTACCTCTCAGGGGATCGATATCCATCTGACCGTCAGAAATCAGCAGCACCGCGCGCTGTGCCTCTCCGGCCGGTTTGCTGGCTTTTAACGCGTCCACCAGGGCTTGATAGATATCGGTGTACAAGCCCTTGGGCTGCAGATGCGCCAATTCCTGAAATCCCCGGCGTTTCTGCGCCGGCGTCAGCGGACCGGCAGGCAAGCGGGTCTTGGTCACGTCCTCGAAAGTGATAATCCCCAGGTGGTCCTTCTCGTTCAGGAGTCCCACCATGATGTTGGCCGCTTTGGGGAGGAGGCGCAGGGGATCGGTGTGCTTCATGCTCCCGGAAATATCCAGGGCCATGACGAGGTGGACTTCCCGGGCCGCGGCCGCCTGGGGGAGCCAGAGGCCCGCCAGAAGCCCTAAAAAGAGGAGAACGGCACCCGTTCTATTTAATCTGGCCATTGCTGGTTAATCACCTGCCAGAGTAATCCGGCCGCGGCCGGGCTGGCTTTCTTCCAGAGCCGTTTCGCCGCGGCTAAGGCTTCTTTCTCAATAGAAAGCTTTCAATTATGTATATCGAAAGAAGTGATAAATTTCTTTAAGGCGCATATGCAAAATTTTCTTATATTTTTTGGCCTTGGGGGGGGGTAAGGCTCATGCCGGAGCTACCGGAAGTGGAAGTCATCCTCCGGGGCCTCGCTCCCCGCCTGCAAAACCGCCGCATTCTCGCAGTGGCCGTGGGGGAGAAACGCCTGCGCCAGGAGTCCTCCCCCGGGGAATTTGGTCGCTGGCTGCCGGGCCGCAACATCTTGGAATTGGAGCGCCGGGGCAAGTATCTTTTATTCCACCTGGAAGGCAAGGTAATTCTGCTCCTGCACCTGGGGATGACCGGCCGCCTGCTGCTCCAGCCCACCCCCTCCCCTGCCCTGCCCCACGCGCACCTGCTCCTGCAACTGGAAGGCGGCCTGCAGCTCGTCTTCCAGGACGTTCGCCGCTTCGGGCAGGCCCTGGTCTTCCCCCCCGGCGTGGCCCCGGCCCCTTTGAGCCAGGTGGGGCGGGAGCCGTTCTCCCGGCAGGTGACCCCCCAATGGCTGTCCCAGGAAGCCCGGGCGCGCTCCCGGGCGGTGAAGAACTTCCTGATGGACGGCCGGGTGCTGGCCGGCATCGGCAACATTTACGCCAATGAGATTCTCTTCGCGGCTCGTCTCCATCCCGCCACCCCCGCCGGGGACCTCTCGGTGGAGGACTGGACCCGGGTGCTCAAGGAAACCCGGCGCATTCTCAAGGCGGCCATCGCCAAGGGCGGCACCACGGTCTCCGACTATCTTAACAGCCAGGGCGAAACCGGTCTCTTTCAGTTGGAGCTCCTGGTATATGGCCGGGAAGGTGAGCCCTGCAAAACCTGCGGACAGCCGCTAGTGCGGATGGCCCAGGGCGGCCGCAGCACTTTTTTTTGTCCCCGGTGCCAGAAAGAGAAATAAAAGTTACAGGTTCCAAGTTGGTGGGGCGGGCCTCCGTGCCCGCCAGGCGCCCGGCGGGCACGGAGGCCCGCCCCACCGCTCTGCACCATTTTAATAAGCTTTACACTACCTTAACCTTGAACTTTGA
>JAKAGH010000409.1 GCA_021817645.1 Deltaproteobacteria bacterium | reverse complement strand
TTGAGGGCATATAGATTAAAGTCATTCGAACCCACGTAAATAGTTCCGTCTGCCCCTATGGCTGGCGAGGAATCGATCACCCCTCCAGTTTTGAACGCCCATTTCTGGGTGCCAAGGGTGCTTGCTCCAGCCGGCCAGGTGATCAGGCTTAGGCACACTAAAGTCAAGAAGCTCCCAAAGATCTTTCTCAGCAAGGCTTTTCCTCCAAGGATCGTCCGTCTCGAGATTAAGAAGAATGAGGTCCATCTCCTCTATAGAGCATGTTAAAGCGACAAAAGAAAAGCCAGTCACATTAGTTTCTCTATACCATAGGGTAAACTGATTAATCAAATTCTAGGTAACCTTATGAATTCACGAGGCAGCGTGGCCTTCTTAACCTTTAACTCGCCGCCCTTTTCTTTCATCTCCGGAGAAATCCGATCCTTAACCTGGCATTAAAGAAAATCCCTGCTTATCTTTTGGGCTGAAGGAATGAAATTATTCCGTCCGGAGGGCGGCCATGAAATATCTGCTGGCTTTGATCTTAGCCCTGGTCCTGACCGGGGGAGCTCAGGCGAGAATAATCACCAAAACCGTGGAATATAAGCAGGACGGCACGGTCCTGGAAGGTTACCTGGCCTATGACGACGCCGTTAAAGGCCCCCGGCCCGGGGTGCTGGTGGTGCATGAATATTGGGGGCTCAATGACTTCGCCAAGTTGCAGGCCCGGCGGCTGGCGGAGATGGGCTACGTGGCTTTCGCTGCGGATATGTACGGCAAGGGTGTGGTCACCAAAGACCCTAAAGAAGCCGCGCGGCTGGCGGGCCGGGTCCGGGGCACGCCGCTGCTGCGGCCGCGGGTCCAGGCGGCTTTCCAACAATTGAAACAGAATAAACTGGCAGACCCTCAGCGCCTGGCCGCCATCGGCTTCTGTTTCGGCGGCACCGCGGTTCTGGAACTGGCTTACTCCGGCGCGGACCTGGCAGGCGTGGTCAGCTTCCACGGCGGCCTCATTCCCCTTAAGGCCGAAGACATGAAGACCGTCAAGGCCAGATTCCTGGTGCTCCACGGCGCGGATGATCCCCACGAGAAACCGGAGGTAATCGCGGCCTTCCAGGAAGGCTTACGCCAAGCCGGGGTGGATTGGCAGATGATCTATTACGGGGACGAGGTGCATGCCTTCACCAACCCCGACGCGGGCCAGGACAAATCCAAGGGTGTGGCCTATAATGCCAAGGCCGCAGCCCGCTCCTGGAAACACCTGGAGCTTTTTTTTCAGGAAATTTTTCCCCGGGGCCGTTAACTCTGCAGCTCTTTGGTTGATCGAAGTATGCAGGGCTTCAAAGCCGGGGCCCATATTCCTGAGCGGCACCACAAAAACCTTGACAGAATTAGCCGCCAGGTTCAAGTTTCCCGTATGGGAGCCGATTAACAGGTAAGAGGCCAGGAGACGAGGCGCGGGGTCGTCCAGCCTTACAGAGCCGCGTCTGCAGCTATATTTGAGGAAGGTTGCTTATGGGACAGGACCGCCGGAAGCGCACCAGGGTTGAATTTAAGTTTGAGACGATTGTCACCGTCGATAATCAAGAAGTTAAGGTAAATAGCCACAATCTCAGTCTTAAAGGCATGCTTTGCAGCTCGGACAGCAATTTCCGGGCGGACCAGCTCTGCCGGGTGACTCTCAACCTCAGTCCGGAAGCCGAAGGAAAACCTATCCAAGCCAACATCCATGGCCGCATTATCCGCACCAATCCTATAGAAACCGCCATTGAATTTACCCTCATGGACGCGGAAAGCTTTTTCCATCTGAAAAACATCGTCGAATGCCATTCCCAGGAGCCGGAAAGGATCGCCCAAGAACTGCTCACTGCCGCGTTTTTATCTCCTGTAAAATGATAAAGAAAATTGGTGGAAAAGCAGACGAATAGCCCGGGCTGTCTTGTCCGGGCTGCGGCTGACGTTTCTTTGGCGACTCGAAATAACCCTTCCCGGGGCCAGCGGCCTGGCCACCAAAGACTGGTGGGGCGGGCGTACCCGCCCGCCAACCTCTACACGCGGCCAGGGCCGGCCGCCCCACCAACCTGGAACCTGGGACTTTGCACGGCAGTTGAACATGGGCCATGGGCTCACCCATAAACTATGAAAAGGTCTTAGCCGCGGGCGTCTCGCCCGCCTTTCTTAGCGCAGGCGGGACGCCTGCGCCACCAAGAAAAATTTTTAGGAACAGTTGCTCATGGGCCTGCGGCGCACCCGCAAAACATGAAAAGACTGGTGGAGCGGGCCTCCGTGCCCGCCGGGGCCCCGGGCGGCCAGGGACGGCCGCCCCACCGGCCAACCGCTTTGGACTTTTCAAGGGAATATGAAAAAGCAAATGGATTCGGCGTCTTAACTTTGAACCTTAAACCTTGAGATGAACAGACCTTTGGAGAAAGAAAAGCGATGAGTCTTTCCCGGATTACCGTGTGGTTACTGGCTTTGCTCGTGCCGCTGTTTCTGGGCGGCAACTCCTGGGCGCAACCGCAACGCAAACGGCCCCCCCTGCAGGGGACCGTCAATAAGACCGTGACCGGCAAGAGGGGCAAATCGGCCTCGATGACCGGCACCCGCGCGGTGAACCAGGGCAGCGCCGCGAGCAGCGGCGCGGTGACCGGCCCCCGGGGCAAATCGGCTTCGATGAACAGCAGTTCCTCGGTCACCACTTCGCCCCGCACCGGCAAAACCGCCACCGGCCAGAGCACGGTCACCGGCCCCCAGGGCGGGACCACCACCATGTCCGGCACTGCCAAC
>JAKAGH010000408.1 GCA_021817645.1 Deltaproteobacteria bacterium | reverse complement strand
CTTGTCGTATTGCTCCCGGAGCTTTTCTATCTCCCGCTGCAGGTCTTCATAGACCTTGAGAACCAGGTTACAATAGCGCCGGGTTTCCGTCAGGGCCCAACAGCGGTAAGGCCGCACCAGTTCCTGGCAGACCGCGGGGGACACCTCCTTGAATTGCTGATAAAAGGGGCGGTCTTGTAGGCCCAGGAGTTCACAGACCGCATCACAGGCCGACTCCGTATTCAGGGCCTGGTAGAAGGCGAAGAAGCGGCGGGCGGCCAGGTCCAGGTCCCGGCGGTAGGCTCCCACCTCTTCTTGGAGCAGGGTTGTTTCCTCCTCCAGATAGACCCGGTCCGCGAAATAGTTGTCGACTATTTCTTTCTTGATGTGAAACTTTAGGGCTTCCAGCGCCCTATCGACTCCATCTTCCATACGGGCCTCGGGGAAAAGAAGCTGTCAGCTTTCAGCCTTCAGCTAAGACAAATAAATTATTGCTATCTCGAATAATGAAACGGTCGATCTTAGCCAATCGAAATTTTTTTCTAAAATAGATAAAAAGTTTTAAAAAATAGGTTTTGCACCAATCATAACCGGTTCTATCCCCCCCTTTGAAAAAGGGGGGTTAGGGGGGATTTGTAGGTGCATGAAATCCCCCTAAATCCCCCTTTCTCAAAGGGGGACTTAAAAGCAGTCCATCAACCTCTTAGGCGCTGCAACAGGTTCCAAAGTTAAATTATAAATTAAATTACTGCCCCCTGGCCACTGCCCGCTGGCAACTGGCCACTGATCACTGCTCACTGTTTCCCGGTTCCGGGGCGGCATTATGGGCCGGAATTTGCGCCAGAGGGATCTCCAATTCCCCGCCGTCTTCCATCTCCACGGTGGCGACCTGGCGGATCAGGTTATACCGGATAATCTTCCCCTCCCCTTCCGGCAGGGTGACGCGTTTGCCCAGCCGGGGCAGGTGTTTTCTGATCTCCTGATAGGTGCTGTATTCATAGGTCAGGCAGCACATGAGGCGGCCGCAGATACCGGATATCTTGCTGGGGTTGAGGCTGAGCTGCTGCTCTTTGGCCATGCGCACGGACACCGGTTCGAATTCGAGGAGAAAAGAGGAACAGCATAAGCCCCGGCCGCAAATGCCCAGCCCGCCCACCATCTTGGCCCGGTGGCGCACCCCGATCTGGCGCAATTCAATGCGGGTGCGGAACTCCTGGACCAGGTCCTTGACCAGGTCCCGGAAATCCACCCGCCCGGGCGCGGTAAAGAAAAAGACGATCTTGCTGGTGTCAAAGAGGCATTCCACCCGCACCAGGTAGATGGGCAGCTGCCGGGTCTCGACGCGTTCCAGGCAAAAGCGGTAGGCCCGCTCCTCCAGCAGGCGGTTTCTCTCGGCCTGGTCCAGGTCTTCCGGGGTAGCGCGCCGCACCAGAGCTTTGACTTTGCCGGGGGCCATGCCGGGTTCCAGGTTCCGGAAGATGGTGGTCACCCGGCCGAGACCCAAGCCTTCCTCTCGCTGCACCACCACCCGGTCCTGCAATTTTAGTTCATGTGCGCCCAGATCCACCAGGCAGCATTTCCTCCCGGGCCCCAGGCAAACTTTAGCGAGATTCATAACCGCGTTCCTTGTCGCTGTAAGCGAAAACCTAAGATATCCAGAGTCAACTCCGGATTGAGATTGGCCTGCAACTGCCGGTGGGCCGCGGCCAGGTCCCCGAACCGGGCAAACCAGATCTCCGGGCCACCCCGTTTTTGCTGCTGCTCCAGGTCCGCCAGGCAGTCCTGATGGGCCAGGAAGCGGCCGGCCGCACCGCAGTTGAGCAGGAGCAGGTCCCGGTACCACATCTGGGCCAGCAGGATAAAATTATCCAAGGCCTGATTGTTCTTGGCCAGCGCCTTAGCCCAGGCTACCGCCGCACCCGGGGAGCCCTGGCCCAGTTTTTCCAGGTCCTCTAAAACCTGGCGGCGCTGCTGGGCCATTTCCTGGGGGTCCAGGGTCAGGGCCCTGCCTAAGGAGCCGCCGCTCAAGGCGGTGAGAAAAACCGCATCCGCCCGGGAGAGGCCCCGCCGAGCTTCCAGTTCCCGGACCACCAGAGCGGAAGGCAGCGGCGTAAAAGGCATTTTCTGGCAGCGGGAGACGATGGTGGGGAAGAGCTCTGTTTCACTGGCCGCGGCCAGAATCAGTAGATGCCGGGCCGGGGGCTCTTCCAGGGTCTTGAGCAGGGCGTTGGCCGCCGCGGGGTGCATGTCTTCCGCGGGTTTGATCAGCGCCACCCGCCAGCCTCCCTCCATGGGGGGGTAGGCGGTGAGCCGCCGGAATTCCCGGATCTGCTCGATCTTGATCTGGGGCTGGCGGCTTTCGGATGTGGGGAAAATTTTTACAAAATCCGCATGGGTGCCCGCGGCCATCCGCCTACAAGAAGGACAGGCCCCGCACGCGTCCCAGTCCGGCAGGGGCTGAGTGCAATTCAAGGCTGCGGCCAGGGCCCGGGCCACCGATTCTTTCCCCACCCCTTCCGGACCCAGAAAGAGATAGGCATGGGCCAGACGCTCCGCCCGCCGGGCCGCGCGCAGATGCCCCAAGACCCGCTCCTGCCCGAGGATGTCCCGGAAGAAGAGGGGGCCAGGCGTTGCCGCTGCTATGTTTGGCTGCTCTTTTTTGGGGGTTGCCATTTTCTTTATGGTTATTACCTAGGGTGACGTCCCAGAAATAAGTTACAAAATATTACCTATGAATATGCCCAATATTATTCCCTCTCCCCTTGGGGGGAGAGGGTTAGGGTGAGGGGG
>JAKAGH010000407.1 GCA_021817645.1 Deltaproteobacteria bacterium | reverse complement strand
GCAGGCGGAATTCCGCGGCGTCTTCAAAAGCCGTGGACTCCATCAGCTCATAGCGCAGCAGTTCCTGGACCCGGCCGGCAAAGACCAGGCGGTCATTGGTATCCACCGTGACTTCCATCCCCGGCTTGAGTACCTCCGTAGCCCCTTCCACCCCCACCAGGGTGGGCACCCGGAACTCCCGGGCGATGGTGGCCAGATGCCCGGCAGGCGAACCTCTCTCGGAGACGATGGCTGCGGCCTGGGGTACGATCCGGGCCAGCCAGGGTGCGGTATAGCGGGTGACCAGGACCGCGCCGTCGGGGAAATGCCCCAGATCGGCGTCTGATTGCACCAGATAAACCGGCCCGGAGCCCACGCCCGCATGGGCCACCACCCCCTGGTCCTGCAGCAGCACCGGGTAACGGGCATGCAAACCGGCCACTTCCACCTTGGGGATATCGGGAATTTGCGAGAAGGCCAGGGGCCGGGACTGGAGCACCCAAATCTGGCCCGCGGGACCTTCCGCCCATTCAATTTCCTGGGGACGCTTAAAATATCTCTCCAGTGACATGGCCCAGTGCGCCAGGGTCTGCAAGGTCTCAAAGCCGACGGCCGGCCGCTCCCGATCCTCCGGGTTAGGGGCCACCTCTTCCTCACCCCCGCCCGCAGCCGGCCTGACGAGATATTCCTTGGCAAAGACTTCCCTGGATCTGACCTGGTGGGGGGCCGGCCGGGCCACAATAAAGCGGTCCGGCCGGGCCCGGCCGTCCATAACCGGACGCCCCAGCCCCGGATAGGCATAGATCGTCAGACAGTCAGTTTCCGGGGCCGACAGGGTGAAGCTATGCACCACACCGCTGGCCTGGCTGGTAATGACCTCCTGGCAGAGCACCCCCATCGCGGCTTCTTCTCCCAACATGTCCATCCGCCGCCGGTAGGCCAGTGCTTCCGGCGAAAAGAGGCTGGCCAGGACTTTTTTGTAAGCATCAGCGACCCCTCTGGCTGGAACCTGGAGCAGGCTCTCATGGAGTCCGGCGAAAGACAACTCCCCATCCTCCCCGTAAGCGCTGCTCCTGACCGCCCAAAAGTGGACGTTTTCGGTGCGGCGCCGGATTTCCCGGGCCACTTCCTGGGGCACCACCCCCGCCAGGATGCCGTATTGCAGTTGCCGGGAGGTGTGCAGAGTATCCGCTTCGTCGGCCAGCCAGGCGCTGATCAGGGCATGGATCCGGCTTTCCAGCCGGTTCTGCTCCAGAAAGGCGCGGTAGGCCCGGGTGGTGATGACAAAACCCTCCGGCACCGGCAGGTGCAACCGTTGGCTGATCTCTCCCAGGTTGGCCGCCTTGCCCCCGGTCAACTCCGGATGATCCACGGGCAATTCCTTCAGGGCCACCGTCAGGGGCATCTCCGCGGCCAGACTCAGCCTGCCCCGGAGTTCCGCTTCCAAAGGCACAAAGATGCGGTCCATGGCGGCGTAAAGGTCTAAGTAGCGGTTGGAAGAAATCAAATTCAGCCCCTTAATCAGTTGCAGCAGCAGGACGTGCAGCTCATTGACGCTGTCCTGGAGATACTTGCGGTCGAAGATGAAGTCGCCGCCCGATTTTTCCCCCAGATCGGCGATGATCTCCATCACCTTCTGGTGGTCCTGCAGCAACTCCTGGAAATGCTCAAAGACCTCCGGGAAGGCCACCAGGTCCTCTGGGGGCTTAAAGACTTTTCGCCAGAGCTTCTGCAGCGCCGCCAACACGGCTTCATCCTTTGTCAGAGATGGGCTTCCCTAACATCATAAGGCTTGTCGCCCCGAAAAAACAGAGGACCCAGGCTTTAATGTTCCGTTTTCCCTTTGAATAAAATACCCATGATAAAGCCGGTGACAATGGCGATGACCACTGCCAGAATGCCGTAGAGCGCGGCTTGCTGGTGGGCCAATTTCATCAGCATGGCCGGAAAACCCACCATTCTGACCTCCAGGGCCGCGTCTCTCTGGCTCAGCAGGCTGCCGTGCAGGACCGCGGACAGGCGCACCTGGTACTTGCCGGGCGGCACCTTGGCGGGCAGCGGGATCGCTCCCTTAACCAGACTCCCTCCCTCCGGAGAAGGAGTGATTTTCAAGACCCCGGGGCTGACCCGGTAAACCTGCTCATGCTTCTTCAGCTCCAAAAATTCCTGGAAAAACTTATCATTTTCCGAGGCTTCGAGGCTGCCGCTCAACTTCACGACCTTTTGCAGCGCGGCAAATCCCCAAGGGGTTTCCTGCCCGGTCAATACCGGCATCTCCGGGGAGCTGCTTTGCAGCAGATAAAGGGAGGGGACATGGTTAACCTTGATTTCTCCCACCGACATCCACAGTCCGCCGCGCCTGCCCTTGCGCAGCAGATCCTCGGTGGCCGTGCTTCCCAGCATTTCCACCACCGCCTCGGCGCCCGCGGGGATGGTTCCCTGCAGTTCCACCTGTGCGCCTTCGAAAAACGCGCCGATCTCGATCTCATTGGGAACCAGCTGCAATTCTGGCGCGGCCGCGTGCGCGGCTCCGGCAAGTCCCAGCACCAGGAGGCATGATAAGACGGCCACGACCCAGTTTCCACCTCTGTTTGGCCTGGTCATGATCAGTGTCCTCCTTTATAGGCCAACAACTGGCCCGGGGTGAGAATGAGGCTGACTAGGATCTGCACCATGACCAGCAGCACAATGGAGGCCAGCAAAATCTTAAGCTGGTCGGCATGGAGCCGCCGGCTCAACTTGGCCCCGATTTGCGCCCCCAGGGTGGAGCCCACCAGCAGAATCACAGCCAGCA
>JAKAGH010000406.1 GCA_021817645.1 Deltaproteobacteria bacterium | reverse complement strand
CAGGTAATAGTAGCCCGGGGCGCTGATGGTGTAGGGCAGGGTGTTGATCCTGGTGCCCGGCATCGGACGCCCCCCAACGACATAAAAACCGTCTTGCGCCGGGAGCGGAGCGGCGCTCAACAACAATGCGCTCAGCAAGGCCAGGAGACAAAGGACTCGCTTCATGACCAGACCTCCTTGAATCTAACTATATAAAGGTTGATGATTGAGCGGAAACCGGCAACCGCCGGCTGTAAGACCTGGTTGATCAGAACTGGAGGGCTGACTGCGGTCTCGGCGTTACTCGGGGCGGGTTCCAAGATTAATCCGCCCAAAAACCATCCAGGGGGAAGTTCAATCCTCCATAGGCCAATGCCCGATTGCATCCCAAGGCTGAAGAGAGTGATCCTGAAAAAAGATTGAGAAAAATTTCACTAATTACAACTTACTATAACCCCGTTTCTATAAGTTGAATTTAAGTCCTTTATTATGTGTTGTCCAGGCCTTAGAAAAAGGTTTTAGCCCATGCCTAAACAGCTTAGGGCACATAAATACTATGCCAGGACCATGCGGAAATGACAGAGGGGCAGGGCCAGGCCGTGACCCGGCGGGTTAACCTTTGGCGGCCTTGAGACGTTCGGCGACGGAGGGAAAATATTCTTCCTGGGTGTGGGGCAGAAACAGGGCGGCGATGTATTGGTTCATGTAGCCGGGGGTTTCGGAGAGTTCGAAGTTGGTCATCATCTCCGCCATCCGGCGTTCTTCCACCAGCATCTCCCGGGAGAAGGCCAGCAGGGTGGCCCCCAGCAGGGAGGCGTTGCCCACGAACTGGTAGCGGTCCCGGGGCAGGTCCGGGAGCAAGCCGATGGCGATGGCATTGTCGATGTTGACGAAGTTGCCGAACGCACCGGCCAGGATGACCTGTTCCAGGTCCTGGAGGCGCAGGCCCACACTTTCCAGCAAAGTGACATAGCCCGCGAACATCGCGCCCTTGGCCCGCATCAGATTGTCGATGTCCGCTTCGCTCAAGACCAGGTCCTGGTCCCCCTGGGTGTCTTGGGCCCAGGCCACCACGTATTCCCGGCCGCTGTCCCCCAGGCGCACCCGGGGCGTATTCAGGTCGTCCCGGAACTTGCCGTTGGGCAGCACCAGCCCGGAGTCCATCAATGCCGCCAGGAGGTTGATCAAGCCGGAGCCGCAGATGCCCTTGGGTTTGACCATGCCGATGGTGAGAATCATAGGCTCAAAGGTCTCGGGGTTGACGGCCACTTCCTCGATGGCCCCTTCGGTGGCCCGCATGCCGAAGCGGATGCCGCCGCCTTCGAAGGCCGGGCCCGCGGAGCAGGCCGCGCAGGCCATCCATTGCTGGTTGCCGATGACGATCTCGCCGTTGGTGCCGATATCGATGAACAGGGTCAGTTTGGGCTCTTTATAGAGGCCGGAGGCCAGGACCCCGGAGACGATATCCCCTCCCACATAGCTGGACACTGAGCTGACGCTGTAGATGAAGACGTGGTCCGGCACTTCGAGACCCAGGTCCCGGGCCCGCATCAAGGGGATGCTGCCTGCGGTGGGGGTGTAGGGGGCCAGGCGGATGTTCTTGGGGTCAATGCCGTAGAAGAGGTGGGTCATGGTGGTATTGGCGGCCACGGTCATGTGGGAGATTTCATCCACCGCCAGTTTATGTTGTTTCAGGAGCCGGTGCAGGACGTGGTTGATGGTGGAGACCACGGACCTCTGTAATTTTTGCAGACCCTCTTCTTTCTGGCTGAAGACGATGCGGGTGATGACGTCGTCCCCGTAACTCATCTGGGAGTTGTAATCCGCGGCATGGCCCAGGATCTCGCCTTTGGCCAGGTCCAGGAGCTGCACCCAGACGGTGGTGGTGCCGATGTCCACGGCCACCGCAAAATGGCGCTGGGTGGTATCGCCGGGCTCGACGTTGGTCATGTGCGGGGAACGGAACCGGCGCCGGGAGAAATCCAGGGAGGCGGTGACCTGGAAGTTTTGTTCCCGCATCACCCGGGCCAGCTTCCGGAGGAGGTAGAAGTCCAGGGTGAGGCTCTCCACGGCATGTTGGCGGGCCAGGCCCTCTTCCAACCGGGACAGGTCGTTGACGTTATCCGTCAGGGTGGGGGGGGCCAACTGGACAAATCTTTTCTTGAAGGCCGGGTTATAGAGGCCCCCCGCTTTCAACGCGGTGATGTCGATGGGGCTGGGCCGGAGGCCGATGCCGGCGCGGCGGCGGGTCAGGGTGCGGCGATCCAGCAGGGATTCGGGCGGGATGCGCACCACCACGTCGCTGATGACCCGGCACTGGCAGGCCTGGCGATAGCCTAGGTCCCAATCCTCGTCGCTCAACAGGCCGGACCGGGGGCAGTCCACCTCTCCGGATTCCAAAATGATCCGGCATTTGCCGCAGACCCCTTCGCCGCCGCAGGAGGCGTTGATATGCACCCCGGCCTGCAGCGCGGCCCGCAGCAGATTTTCTCCCTCTTCCACCTCCACGGTGAGGCCGTAAGGATTGAAAGTGATCTTTTTAGTCACGATTTTTATCTTCGAAGACCGCGATAATAGAGAAAGTTTGGCCAGGGCTGACAGCCACCTTCGGCAATGCGCATTCTATCACAAGAAACGGGCAAAAAAAATGTTAAAGTATGAGGGATTAGCCGGGGAAGCGCCGAAGATGGGGGCCAAGGGATAGGGCAGGGGCCAGGGAGCAGGTAGCAGGGTAAGGAAGCAGGTTGTTGAAAAATAAGTCTATATGCCGATAATCCTTAGATACTCGCATTCCCAAATTATACAGCTCCTCA
>JAKAGH010000065.1 GCA_021817645.1 Deltaproteobacteria bacterium | reverse complement strand
CCGGGGCCCTGGTGGTGGGCTTCAGCGGCTATAAAGGCAACTTCACCACGGAAGTGCTGGTGGGGCCGGCCATGTATGAACGGAAAATCGACCACGGCGTCACCGTGGTGGCCACCGGCGCCCAGGAGTACCAGCCCAAGGAGTTTGCCTACGGCAAGCACCATCGGGTGCTGACCCAGTTGGAATTGGGGGAATTGCTCCACAAGAGCCCCGCAGAGGTGGCTCAATGGCAGCGGGTGGTGATGATCCAGTGCGTGGGCTCCCGCAACCGGGAGAACCCCAACTGCAGCCGCATCTGCTGCCAGGGCGCGGTGAAATATGCGCTGCAGCTGAAGAAACTCAATCCCGGGTTGGAGGTCATGACCCTGTACCGGGATATGCGCACCTACGGCTTTCTGGAGGACTACTACCGGGAGGCCCGGGAAAAGGGCGTGATGTTTGCCCGCTATGACCTGGAGAGGCTGCCTCAGGTGGAAAACGATGACGGCCAGCTGAGTGTCACCTTCATCGACCACGTGCTGGAACGGCCCATCCAGATGCCGGTGGACGCGGTGATTTTGAGCGCCGCGGCCCTGCCCAACGACACCGAGGAATTGGCCTCACTGCTGAAGATTCCCAGAAACGCCATGGGGTTTTTCATCGAGGCCCATGCCAAGCTCAGGCCCGTGGACTTCGCGTCGGAGGGCATCTTCCTGTGCGGCATGGCCCATTCGCCCAAGCTCATCACCGAGTCCATCGCCCAGGCCATGGCCGCGGGCGCCCGGGCCGGGGCCTTCCTGGCGGACACCCGGCAGACCATCAGCGGTGTCACCGCCGTAGTGTCCCCGGACCGCTGCGCCGCCTGCCTGGTCTGTGTGCGCAGTTGTCCCTATCACGTGCCCCAGATCAACCGGGACAATGTTTCGGAGATCAACCCGGCCCTGTGCCAGGGTTGCGGCACCTGCGCCTCGGAATGCCCGGCCAAGGTGATCCAGGTGGCCCATTTTGAGGATGACCAGTTAGAGGCCAAGATCAAAACCTTATTTTGAGGAGTCGAGGATGGATAATTTTGAGCCGAAGATCGTCGGGTTTTGCTGCCACTACTGAGCATACAGCGCCGCGGACCTGGCAGGTTCGATGCGATTGCAGTATCCGCCCAACGTCCGGATCATCGAGGTCCCTTGCTCCGGCAAGGTGGACATCCTGCACCTGCTCCTCGCGTTTGAGCAGGGCGCAGACGGGGTCATCGTCGTGGGCTGCATGGAGGGGGATTGCCACTACCTGGCGGGCAATCTCTTCGCCAAAAAAAGGGTCCAACGGGTCAAGGAAATCCTGGATCAGGTGGGCCTGGGCGGCGAGCGCGTGGGAATGTACAACCTTTCCTCCGGCATGGGGCCCAGGTTTGCGGAGATTATCCGGGAGATGACGCAGAAGATTATGGAATTGGGGCCCAGCCCCATCAGGATCGCCAAGGGCACGGCCGTGAGAGCCGCCGGGGAGGTAGCCGCATGATCAAGGCAAAACCAAAACCTATGGAAGAGATCATCGATAACGTCAAGGGCTTCAGCAAATTGCTGATTGCCGGCTGCGACGGCTGCGTCACCGTCTGTGAAGCCGGGGGCTTAAAAGAGGCCAAGGTGCTGGCTGCGGCGCTCCGGCTCTACTTCACCCAGGGCGGCAAGCAGGCCCAGGTGGATGAAACCAGTCTCACCCGCCAGTGCGAAAAGGAGTATCTGGCGCAGCTCTCCGACCGGATCGACAACTACGACGCAGTGGTCTCCCTGGCCTGCGGCTGCGGCATCCAGTACCTGGCGGAGATGTATGACAAAAAAGTCGTCTTCCCGGGAGTGGACACCTGCTTCCTGGGGGTCAACGAAGAGCGGGGCCTGTACTCGGAGCGCTGCCAGGCCTGCGGCCGCTGCATCCTGGCGGAGACCGGCGGCATCTGTCCCATCGCCCGCTGCTCCAAGCGCATGTTGAACGGCCCCTGCGGCGGCTCCGAAGGGGGCAAATGCGAGGTCAACAAGGACATCCCCTGCGGCTGGGAGCTGATCTACGAACGGCTGAAAACCCTGGGGCAGTTGGAGCGTTTTGAAACGCCCACCGTACCCAAGGACTGGACCACCTCCCGGGATGGCGGACCCCGGAAGATCGTCAGAGAGGATTTAAGGATATGAGCGCCGAGACCCCGAGCAAACTCCAGCGGATGATAAAAGCGGGCCATCTGGCCGTGACCTCGGAAGTAGGGCCCCCCCGGAGCGCTGACGGCGCGGTGATCGAGCGCAAGGCCGAGTTGATCAAGGACTATGTGGACGCCATCAACGTCACCGACAACCAGACCTCGGTCTGCCGCTTGTGCAGCCTGGCCGCGTGCATCCGCATCAAGCAGATGGGTCTGGAGCCGGTCCTGCAGATGGTGACCCGGGACCGCAACCGCATCGCCTTGCAGAGCGATATCCTGGGGGCCGCGTCCTTCGGGATCAACAACATCCTCTGTCTCACCGGTGACCATCAGCATTTCGGCGACCACGCCACCTGCGCCAACGTCTTCGACCTGGACTCCACCCAGTTGGCCATGACGGTCCGGATGATGCGGGACGAAGGCAAGCTTCTGGGGGGCTTTGAGTTTGAGGTGCGGCCGCAGATGTTCATCGGCGCCGCGGCCAACCCCTTCGCCGGACCCAATGTGGATATCCGCGTGGCCCGGCTGGCCAAGAAAGTGGCCGCGGGGGTCCAGTTTGTGCAGACCCAGTGTATTTACAACATGGATACCTTCAAGACTTTTATGAAGATGGTGGTGGACCGGGGTCTCCATGAAAAAGTGGCCGTCCTCGCGGGCATCACGCCCATGAAAAACGTGGGCATGGCCAAGTACATGAAAAACCGGGTGCCGGGGATCGATGTCCCCGATGAGATCGTAAAGCGCATGGGCGGTGTGCCCAAGGAGAAGCAGGCCGAGGAGGGCATCAACCTGGCCATCGAGCAGATGGAAGAATTGAAAGGCGTGGAAGGGGTTCGGGGCTTTCATATCATGGCCATTGAGTGGGAAGAAAAGGTCCCGGAAATAGTGAAAAGGGTTGGTTTATATCCCCGGCCCCAGCTTGCCGCCTAGGCAATACGGAGCGGGCGCTCGTTACCGGGATAACCCAGAAAGAATTAATACCCCACTCCTTGATCTTGTAATTAATGATTCATAAGTTCATAGGGAGATGGGATAATGAAATTGGAAAGGGGAATTCCATGGCTGCGAAATATGTGCTGATTGTGGATGATGATCCGGATCTGGTGGAAACCGTTTCCATGATCTTGGAAAGCAAGGGCTATGAGGTGGGCAAAGCTTACGACGGCATCGAAGGCGAGGCGGCCATCAAGCAGCGCCAGCCGGACGCCCTGGTGTTGGACGTAATGATGCCCCGGAAAAACGGCTACCAGCTCTGTAAGGAGTTGAAAGCCAATAAGGCGACCCGGGGCATCCCTGTGGTGCTGCTCACCGCAGTGGGAGAAGCGGTCCCCACCACTTCTTACAGCCACGCGGAAGGGATGGCGGTAGAGGCGGAGGATTTCATTCCCAAACCCGTGGATGCGGCCACCCTGGTGGAGGCGGTGGAGAGATTGCTTTAACCTGCTTGTCTTTGCTGCGGCTGGCATGAAATTAGCGACCCTTGAACCAGGCACGAAACAGGATCAAAGTCGGGGGCCTTAAAATCCAGGAGGAGGGCGCCTGCGTGGTGTCCTCCTCCCCCATGGGAGAGAACTGCTTACACGCGGATATCTGCGCTCCCCTGGCCCGGAAAAAGATTAACCTCACTTTCTTTACCCATCTTTCGGGTGACAGCCAGGTTATTTGTACGGCTGACAAGATGGGGGAAGAGACCCTTTCCCTGGTGCAGAGCCGGGCCGATCCCCGGAGCGCGCTGCGCCTGCAGCGGGGCACCGCGGTGATCGCGGTCTATCCCCACGATAAGCGCCCCGAAATTTTAGGCACCTTTATTCACAGTCTGGCCCGGGCCCGGGTCAGACTCCAAGGCCTTGCCAGTTCGCCTTCCGCGGTTACGGTGGTGTTGTCGTCCCGCCGGGTGAAAGCAGCGGTCCAGCAACTGTTCGACCATTTTCATTTTCCCGCTTTCGCCTCTCCCCAGGAATTCTTTGACGCCCAGCCTCCGCCGGCGGAATTGTTGCAACAAGTGGTGGCCTCCTACCAGGAGAAGGTCATTAAGGTTTATTGGATTATGCCGCAGCCGGACCTGGATCTCTGGGGCGCCCGGATCTCTTCCTCGGAGATTCTGGAAGAGTTCGCCAACGCGCTCATCGATTTCGGGGAGTTGGGGCTGAAGATCCCCTTTTTGGTGGCCAGCCCGGACATGGGAGGCAAGGATTTCCTGGTATCCTTCTGTACCGCGCCGGGGGACCAGGGAGCTCAAGTCCGCCGCATTTTGCAGCGGCATCTGCCGGATCTCAGGCCCATGCGGCTTTCTCCGGTGGCTGGAGTCTTCCTCCATGGCCCCCATTTCGGAGACCGCTACGGGGTGGCGGACACTTTTTTGCGGGCTCTGGGCCGCGCCCGGGTCTCCTTGCTGGCCCTAAGCTGCACCGTGTCTTCCATCTCCGGGGTGCTCAGGCAGCAGGAATTGGCAAGGGCGATGCAGGTGCTGGGAGAAACCTTTGAGATGCCCCGGGCGCCGGACTCTCCCAGGCCCCGGAAACCAGTGGTCGTTCCCTGAGACAAGGCTGGTGGAACAGGCGTGAAATTGAGAAAGGACAAGATGCCAACCGGATCGAGGACTCACCGGGATGAAGCCGTTCTCCTGCCGGGGGAGGCTTCCCTCTCCCTGCGGGAACTGGAAGACTTTCCTGATGCCGTGTTAATCACGGACCGGCAGAAAAAGGTGGTCTTCCTAAACCGGGCCGCAGCCGGACTTTTGGGGGAAACTTTTCGGGTTGGGGACGAGTGCCCGATCTGTTCCCGGCTAACGGGGCTGCTGCTGAGCGTGGACGGAAAAATCCGCCATGGCCGTTGCCCGCAGCATGGGGAAAGCCTGAAAGACGTTCCCCTTCTCCTGGAGGCCGGTTGGGCCACCTCTGCCCCCTTGACGGTCACCGCCAGCCCCATCCGCGGCCAGGGGGACAAGTTCGAAGGATGTTTTGTGGTCCTCCGGGAGATGCAACAGTCGTTGCAGGCGCATCCGGTAGTCGAACTGCAAATGGCGACCCTCTCCAGTATTCTGGAGAACTTTCCCACGCCCTTCTTCATGGTGGACCCGGAACTGCGGGTGACTCATATTAATGAGGCCATGGAGAAGCTCACCGGCTATAGCCGCAGTGAGGTGGTGGGCCGGATGAGCTGCGGCGCCATGCTCAACACCGTGCAGTGCCATACCTGCGAATGCGTCTTGAAGCAGGTCATGGAAACCAAAAAGCCCCTTTCCGGGTTGCGGCGGGTGGTGCGGGACCGCCAGGGCAAGGAAATCCAAGTGGTGGTTTCCGCGTCCATCATCACTGACCCCGGGGGCCGCGTCATCGGCGGGTTTGAGGCGGTCCGGGATATCACCCCCCTGGTGGAGGCCGAAATCAAGTTCGATCTGATGACCGAACTGACCCGGGAAGGCATCATGCTGGTGGACGAGAACCAGCGGATTCTCTTCGTCAACCACCGCATGGCTCAAATTGTGGGGCGGTCCAAAGAAGACATCCTTGGCAAGAGTGTGGAAGAGGTCCTTACCGGGCACCACCACCGGTCCGCCAAGGAACTTGCGGAGATGATCAGACAGAACCAGGAGTCGGGCCTCAGATTTTGCAGCACTTTGGGCCCCTTGCCCTCCGCTCCGCCCCTGAGCGAACGGCGGGTTTTTGAAACCTGCATGGGGGGCCAGCGCATCGGTGAGAACATTCTGGTCTGCATCTACCTCAGGGACCTGAGCGAGCGCATCAAGATCGGCAGGGAACTCCATAAAACCAACAGTTTTCTCAATGAAATCATCCGCTGCAGCGTGGACGGTATCGTGGTGGTGGATACCAAGGGAATACCTTTGATTTTTAATGAAGGAGCCGAACGCATCCTGGGGTACCAGGCCAAAGAGGTCATCGGCCACCCGGAGGTCTTTTCCAGTTTTTATCGCCCCGCTCTGGCCCATGAAATGATGCGCCGCCTGCGTAGCGACCGCTATGGTCCCCCGGACAAGCTACCCGCCACCCAGGTTACCTTCATCAACAAGGAGGGGGAAGAGGTGCCGGTGCGCCTGTCCGCCGCCCTGCTCCGGGAAGGAACCCGGGCGGTTGGCAGTGTGGGGATTTTCTCTGACCTGCGGGAATACCAAAGCATGGCCAAGAAATTGGCGGAAAGCCAGGCCCAGCTGCTGCAGACGGAAAAAATAGCCTCCCTGGGCCGCCTGGCTGCCGGTGTGGCCCATGAAATCAACAATCCCCTGGCCGGGATTCTCATCTATGCCGAAATCCTCAAGCGGGACCTGCAGGAGAACACCGCGGTCCAGGAAAATATCGAGGTGATCATCAACCAGACGGTGCGCTGCCAGCAGATCGTCACCCGCCTTTTGGAATTCAGCCGGCAGTCCCTGGGCCAGAAAACGCTTTTTGACCTGAATGAGATCATCCACCGTTGCGTGGACCTCCTCAGTAATCAAGCTTTGTTCCACAACATTGAGATCATCCGGGACTTGGACCCGGAGCTGCCGCAAATCATCGGCGATCCCGGCCAGCTCCAGCAGGTGTTCGCCAACCTCCTCCTCAATGCCGCGGATGCCATGAAGGGCCAGGGCAAAATCACCATCGCCAGCAGACCCGCACCCGGAGATGACGGCGTGATCCTGACCATTGCGGACACCGGCCCGGGCATTCCCCCGGAAATCAGGGACAAAATCTTTGAGCCCTTTTTTACCACCAAACCACCGGGCAAGGGCACCGGGCTGGGTCTGTCCATCGTTTACGGAGTATTGCAGCGGCATGGCGGCACCATTGAGGTGGCCAGCGGACCGGGAGGCGGCAGCATTTTTACCCTCGTACTCCCGCTAAATTCTCCGGAGAAGCCGGAGACAGCCTTCGAGATCCCGGAGGGGTAATATTCTTTACTGAAAACGGTATGCGGCTATGGAAGAACAGACCACGGTCCTGGTAGTGGACGATGAAAAGGTGATCCGGGAGGGCTGCACCTTGCTGCTGCAGCCCGAGGGCTACTCGGTGGCCACTGCGGCCAGCGGCCGGGAAGCCTTGGACCTGATGCGGATCCAGCCGGTGGATGTGGTTCTCTGTGATCTGAAGATGCCGGGGATGGGGGCCTTGGAGGTCCTGGAGGAGGCCGGGAGACTGCATCCGGATGTGCCGATAATCATCATCACCGGCCACGGTACTGTAACCGACGCCGTGGACTGCATGAAGAAAGGGGCATATGATTTTGTCACCAAGCCTTTCCGGGCCGATCATCTGACCCTGGCCGTCAAGCGCGCCCTGGAAAAGCAGCGGCTGAAGCGGGAGACCAGGCGCCTCCAGGAGGAACAGGCCCGCAACCTTTATACCCTGGCCATGGAACAGAGCCGGATGCACACCATCGTCAATTGCATGGCCGACGGGGTGCTGGTGACCAACCGTAATCTGGAGGTGGTCCTGTGCAACCCCACTTTTATGCGGCTCTTGGGTCTCTCTCCGGCTGCGCCGCCTCCCGGCCCCCTTGCGGCCTACTTGGATGACGAATCTTTCCTGGAGGCCCTGGAAGACCTGGCTGCGGCCGCGGAAGCGGAGCCGGCCCGGTGTCTCTCCCAGGAAATCTGCCGGGGCCGGGTGCATCTCCGGGCCATGACCGCCCCTTTTTTCGGACCGGATATGAAGATGCTGGGAACCGTCACCATCTTCCATGATGTCACGGCCTTTAAAGAGCTGGACGCCATGAAGAACGACTTTGTGCAGATGGTGTCCCATGAGTTGCGCTCTCCCATGACCGCCATTAAATTACAACATGAGGTAATCCTGCAGGGTTTGGCTGGCGAGGTGACCGACAAGCAGCGGCAGCTCCTGAACCGGGCCCAGGTCAAAATCCAGGGGCTGATCGATCTGGTCAATGAATCCCTGGACATTGCCAGGATCGAGGCTGGCTACCGGCAGCTGGAGCTGTTGCCCCTGCAAATCGGCGAGGTCCTCCAGGAAGTGGCGGATCTGCTGCGGGTCAAAGCGGAGGAGCACAAGGTCTATCTGCAGGTGTCCAACTCCCCGGACCTGCCGCCGGTTCTGGCCGACCGGCGCAGCATGGAAGAAGTCTTTACCAATCTGGTGACCAATGCTATTAATTATTCCCCGGATGGCGGCGAGATCAGGGTCTCCGCAGTCTCCCGCGGCGGGTACGTGGAAGTGCAGGTGAGCGATAGCGGTATCGGCATTGAGCCGGAGGAGATTCCCAAGATCTTCGACAAATTTTACCGGGTGAAACATCCCCGCACCCGGCAAATCATCGGCACCGGCCTGGGGCTGGCTCTGGTCAAGGGGATTGTCGACGCCCACCGGGGCACAGTGGAAGTGGAGAGCCGGTTGGGGGAGGGCAGCACTTTTCGGGTTTTTCTCCCCCAGTAGACAACAGAAAGGGTGGCGAGCGTGGAGGCCCAGGACATCACCCGCAAAATCCTGATAGTGGATGACGAAATCACGATCCGCACCGGCATTGCCCAGGTGCTGGAGAAACAGAAAATCACTGCGGCCACCGCCGCTGACGGGCGGGAGGCCCTGGACCTCCTGGCCCGCCAGCCCATGGGCATTGTCCTCCTGGATATCAAATTGCCGGATATGGACGGGGTGGAGCTGCTCAAGACCATCCGCCGGGAATACCCTGAAACCGAAGTAATCATGATCACCGGTTATCCCGCCATCCAGAGCGCGGTGGAGTGCATCAAACACGGGGCTCTGGACTACCTGGTGAAGCCTTTCCGGTTGGATGAATTGGAAGCGCTGATCGACAAGGCCCAAAACCAGCTGAACCAGAGAATCCTGTCTCTAGCCCCGGAAGAGCACCGGGGGGAAGGGATCGATTTCATTGTCGGGCAAAGCCCAGCCATGCAAAAGGTCTTTGCCAAGATCCGCCGGGCCGCACCCAGCGACAGCACTGTGCTCCTCACGGGAGAAAGCGGCACCGGCAAAGAACTCGCGGCCCGGGCCATCCATAACCTCAGTCCCCGCCGGGATAAGGAGTTCGTGCCGGTGGACTGCTCCGCCCTGGTGGAAACCCTGCTGGAGAGCGAACTCTTCGGCCATGTCAAGGGTTCCTTTACCGGAGCCCACCAGACCAAACACGGGTTGTTTGAACTGGCCAACCAGGGCACCTTCTTCTTTGATGAAATCACCAACCTCAGCCTCAATATTCAGGCCAAGCTCCTCCGGGTGATCCAGGAACGGGAATTCATGAAGGTGGGGAGCCAGAAACGCATCAAACTGGACATCCGCATTATCGCCTCTTCCAACCGGGACCTGCAGGATGCCATCAAAGCCGGCACTTTCCGGGAGGACCTCTTCTACCGCCTCAGCGTCATCCCCATTAATCTGCCGCCGCTTCGGGAGCGCGCCGGAGATATTACTTTGCTGGTGGAGCACTTCCTGGAAAAATACCGGCAGCGGGGCACCCGGGAGATCATCGGGGTCTCCAGCCAGGCCATGAAGATGTTCTGCGCCTATTCCTGGCCGGGCAACGTCCGGGAACTGGAGCACACCATCGAGCGCATCGTCATCCTGGAAGACGGGGAACTGATCCAGCCGGAACACCTACCCAGCTTTATCTCCCAGCGGCAGAGCGAATTCCAGGTCTTTTCCGACGGGGAATACACCCTGGAGGAACTGGAAAAACGCTATATCCAGATGGTTCTGCGCCGCACCAAGGGCCACCGTCAGGACGCGGCCCGCATCCTGGGCATCAACCGCAAGACCCTGAGCGCCAAAATCGAGAAATACCAGCTACGGGTGCCTTAATCCCTGGAAATTAAAATATCAATTCTGCATGAGTAGCCCCAAGGCCGCGGAAATATCCACGGGAATGGTGGTGTGGCAGGCATAGCAGTCCACCGGGGTGCCCTTGGGGAGGTTGATCTCCCCACCAACCTTGATACTGCGGGATAAGGTCCGGTCGGCTTTCACCCGGCTGAGGACCGTACCATGCAGATCGGGGTTGTGGCAAGCCCTGCAGGCTTTGCGGTTTTGGCGCCAGAAGACGCCGTGCTGGGCCATCCAGCCCGGATCATTGACATTGTGGAGGCCGTGAGGCCCGCCCAGGCCGGGTGCCAGGCCCTCAAGATGGCAGGCGCCGCACTCGGCGATCTCTCCGGTGTGGCCCTGGATTTGGATGGCGGTGACATTGTCGTTGGCGTCGATTTTGGCCGGCCATTCCGCATGGGGGCTGCCGTGGCAGGAAGCGCAGGCCATACCGCCATGGGTATTGCTGAAACGGAAAAGCTGGCCGGGATTCTCGGCGAAGCGTTGATTGACCGCAGTAAAGGGAGTGGCCGCGGGATCGGCCGGGTCATAAGTCTGGGTGCCGATAAGGCTGTCTCCCAGGTGATTCAGGGCGTCCCCGGCATGGCAGGACTGGCATTTAGGCATATCCACCCAGGGCCGTCTCTGGGCTCCGGTGGAGGTCAGGTTCACGATCAGCGAAGGATCGTCGACATTGGGAAGATAGGGATCTACGAATCCATCCGTTCCCAATTGGGGCGTGAGGCCGCCCACCTGCAGCAATTCGCCGTGGCAGCTCTGGCACTGCATCCCCTGGATTGCCATGACGCTGCGCAGGCACTGGGTGTCGTTGCCGGGATGGCAATAATAGCACTGCTCCACCCCCGTTCCGGGGATGGGGACGGCGTAAGTGCCATCCATCATGGGCCAGGCGATACCGTGATGTTTGTGCATGGCCCGGGAGAGATATAAGTGGCCCACCTGGTCGCCGGTGGGCTGATTGTTGCCGGCCAGATCCAGGGGCTTGGAATAGTGGCACTGAGCGCAGAGGGTGGGCTGACCGGACTTATACTTGGCAAAAAGGTCGAGACCGGGGTTGAAAGCATCGTGCAGGATCAGGATGTTTTCCCGGAAGCGGATGTTGGGGTCGGGGTTATTACTGAAATCCGTGGGCGCCAGGGTGGTGAGCCGGGGGGGCGGCGAGGCGTCGCTGGCGCTGCCCGGGTTGAAGGGGACAAAATCCGCGGTCTCATGGCAGGAGACACAGTTCATCTCACTGGAGTTCGGCGCCACGATATCCAGGGAAGAGCGCAGGTAACCGCTGTCCCGGTCCGCGGCTTGAATCCTCATCATCGGAAAACAGTTGGTCAGACCGGCATCGTCGATGTTGGTAATGGGGATGCCCGCGGCGGTAAACCATTGGCAAGCGGCCTCATAGGTTCCCAGGGGCTGCGGTCCGAAGGCGCTGTTGGGCATTTTGGACCCCAGGATGCCCACATCCACGGGCCAGCCTTGAAAGGCCGGTCCGAAAAGTTTGGCAATATAGGTCCAAAAATTGGTTTTGCCGCGGCTGGTGGTATTGATGGAACCGCCAGGGTCGGCAATGGCGGCATAAGTGAGCTTGATTTGGGAAGCATCCACTAACTGGGGTTTGCTGTTCTTGTAAACTACCTGGCCATGGATCGTGTTGAACAGGGGCAGGAGGGAAAAGACCGAAAAATCCCGGTCATAACAGTGCATTCCCAGATCGTTAAAAGCGAATACCTGGTAGGAATCGTCGG